>JALTRC010000253.1 GCA_026998145.1 Gammaproteobacteria bacterium | reverse complement strand
GGTAAATGAATGGGGGTTTTTAAAATACAGGGCAATGCCGTGATCAATAATATCGCCCTTAGCATCATAAAAAGGACAATAATCAGCATTTCTTGGAAGGGGAATTTTCTTTAGAATTTTTTCGGCAATTTTAAGACAGGCCGAGCCGGATACCCTGACTATACCCACCCCCCCTTTGCCGGAAGGGGTCGCTATTGCTGCAATGGTATCGGCTGCTACAGTCATTATAATAATGCTATTTCAGAATTTGAAATATGCAACTGTTAATCGTTATTGTTCAGCTTCTATTCGTTTGGTAATAATATATTGCTGAGTAATTGATAATGTATTATTAACTACCCAGTAAAGTACCAGACCGGATGGGAAAAACAGGAAGAAAACCGTAAACATCAGCGGCATAAACTGGAATATTTTCTGCTGCATAGGATCCATAGGTGCCGGGTTCAGCTTTTGCTGGATAAACATGGTGGCGCCCATTAGTACAGGCAGAATAAAATAGGGATCCTGTGCAGAAAGATTCTGTATCCACAATGCAAATGGCGCATTACGCATTTCAACGGATTCCAATAGCACCCAGTAAAGTGCGATAAACACAGGCATTTGCACCAGTATCGGCAGACAACCGCCTAGAGGATTTATTTTTTCCTCTTTATACATTTTCATCATGGCCTGAGACATGGCCTGACGATTATCACCATAACGCTCTTTCATTGCCTTAAGTCGAGGGGCAACTTTTCGCATCTTCGCCATAGATTTATAGCTGGCTTCCGATAATTTAAAGAACACAAGCTTAACGGAAATGGTTAAAAAGATAATAGCCCATCCCCAGTTATTAAAGATGCTGTGGAAAAATTTTAGAATCCAGAAAAGTGGTTTAGCAATAATGGTGAGAATGCCATAGTCCACGGTTAATTCCAGACCCGGTGCGATTTCCTTGAGACGATCCTGTAATTTAGGACCGGCAACCAACTGTGTTTTGAAGCTGGTCATTTCACCAGCCTGGATGGTTTTTGAAGGTGAACGTAATCCTAAAATATAGCGATCAGCTGAAGGATGTTTACTATAGGCCAGATTATTTTCCTGTGGCTGGGCTATCCAGGCCGATAAAAAATAGTGCTGGATCATGGCAACCCAACCACCTTTCATTTCAATATTTAAGTCTTTTTCAGCCATTTCTGAAAATTTCAGTTTTTCATATTTCAATTCATCATCATAGATAACACCACCTGAATAGGTATAGATGAATTTTGATTTTTTATGAGTGTTATTTTCCGACTTAACCAGCTGACGATACTGGCTACCACTCCAGGCTTGCTGGCTTTGCAGTTTATGCTCAATATTGATCACATAACTGTTCGGTTTAAATGTAAAAATTTTATCAACCTTCACGCCTTTGTTCTGCCAGTGCAGAACCACCTTTAACTCCTTATCTTCAGGCGATAATTCATATTCGGTTTTTTCTGCCTGATAAAGAGCATAGTGATTGGGAGCAGTTTCCGCATCACTGGAAATCAAGCCGGTTTGTGCCATATATATCTGGCTGGCTTTAGGATTAAATAAACGATATGGCTTGTCGGGTTGATCTGCATCTTCGGGATATTTAAGTAAATCCAGCTGGCGAATATCACCACCCCGGGTATCGATTTCCAGCAGCATCAAATCGGTTTTTACAGTAATAATCTGACGTTGTGTTACCACCTCTTCAGCAAGTGGTAATGCTGATGACGAATGATCCACTTTTGCCGCTTCCGGAATATCACCAATCTTTGCTGTTTGCGAGCTTTGCTGAGTTGCGGCGGTATTATCCACTACCGGCTGCGGCCCATAGTCCTTTTGCCAGGCCTGCCAGACTAAAAACAAAATAAAGAAAAAAGATAAATATAAAATTGCGCGTTGATTTTCCATGGAGCTCGTCTTTATTTATTTGTATAGGTAATAGTGTTTTTGTGATTTTTTTCCGGTACAGGATCATAACCACATTGGTGGTGCCAGGGATGGCAACGGCCAATTCTTTTTAATGCCATCCAGCTGCCACGAAATACCCCAAACCGGCCAATTGCTTCAATGGCATATTCAGAACAAGTGGGAGTATAACGACAATGGGGCGGTATGAAAGGGCTAATTGCAACCCGGTAAAAACGAATCAATGCTATGAATATTTTTTGCATAGCTTAAGCAGCCGGCTCCAGTGTTGTTCCAGAGATTTAAACAGTTCTGCATTAGGTCTGGATTTGGTCACGGGTTTAGCCATCACAACAAAATCCGTTACAGGCAGAGATTGCTGATGCAAACGAAAACTTTCACGGATAATCCGCTTGATACGGTTTCGATCAACAGCACGTTTTGCATTCTTTTTAGATATGGCCAGCCCCAGACGCGGATCTACACTTTGGCCGGGGGATGCCAGTATAGTGAATAATGGATCACTGGAGCGAACAGGCTTTTTAAAAACGCGACTGTACTCAGCCGGTTTTAAAAGCCTGGCACGCCGTGGAAAGCGTGCCTTTGTATTCACTTTTTTATCCAGATTAGCCGCTAATTTTATGCGGATAAACGGGCGCGACCCTTGGCACGGCGGGCTTTTAATACCTTACGGCCGCCAACAGTACGACTGCGGGCACGGAAACCATGGGTACGTGCGCGTTTAATGCGACTCGGTTGAAATGTTCTTTTCATTGCTACTAATCCTGATTTTCATTGGATGAAATTTTGGGGTCGGGTATTCTACAGCCGCAGCATTTCAGAGTCAAAGCCTATGTTGTCGCTATCTGCATCGGAAGGCTAATAATAGCGGTTTCACATGAATCTTATGCGGGTTAGAATGACCGGTTCGTAATAATCTTTCGTATTTCTTGGGGCTAAGCGGTGACAACAACTTTGTGGGGCAAATGCCTGCAGCGACTGGAACAGGAGCTGTCAGATCAGCAGCTAAATACCTGGATCCGGCCATTGCAGGTTATTGAAGAAGCCAGCACATTGCGCCTGCTGGCACCTAATCGTTTTGTTCTGGACTGGGTTAAGCAGCATTTTATTGAGCAGATAAACCATATTCTTGCTCAATTATCCCAGGGCGAAAGCATAGAATTATCTCTGGAAATCGGCTCCCAGCAGGCCTCCCGCCAGGCCAGTACCAGCCAGCCGCCCAAAAAACAGGCGGATACACCTGCATCCATTTTGCAGGAACTCAATCAAAGCAAACCAACGGCTCCCTCTCCCCAGGAAGCCATCAGCCATAATCTGAATCAAACATTTACTTTTGATAATTTTGTTGAAGGTAAATCTAATCAACTGGCCAAGGCCGCTTCCCTGCAGGTGGCTGAAAATTCCGGCAGTGGCTACAACCCGCTATTTCTTTACGGGGGTGTGGGATTAGGTAAAACCCATTTGATGCACGCGGTGGGTAATAAAATTCGTGAAGCCAATCCTAAAGCGCGAATTGTTTATCTGCATTCTGAGCGTTTTGTCAGCCATATGATCAAGGCCCTGCAACACAACGCCATGGCAGAATTCAAACAGTTTTATCGCACCCTGGATGCCCTGCTGATTGACGATATCCAGTTTTTTGCCGGTAAAGAGCGTTCCCAGGAAGAGTTTTTCCATACATTTAACGCATTGCTGGAGGATAACCGGCAAATTATTCTCACCTGTGATCGCTATCCAAAAGAAATTGAAGGCCTGGAAGAACGGCTGAAATCCCGCTTTGGCTGGGGCCTGCCTGTATGCATTGAACCCCCTGAGCTGGAAACTCGCGTTGCCATCCTGCACAAAAAAGCCGATGAGTTCGGGGTTGAGCTGCCTGATGAAGTGGCTTTTTTTATTGGCAAGCGTATTCGCTCCAATATTCGTGAACTGGAAGGATCCTTACGACGAGTCATGGCCACGGCTAAATTTACCAGTAAACCGATCACTCTGGAATTTGCCAAGGATACATTGCGGGATCTCATTGCCCTCCATGATCGTCTGGTAACTATTGATAATATTCAGAAAACCGTTGCGGAATACTATAAAATTCGCACATCCGATTTATTATCCAATAGCCGTAGCCGCTCAATTACACGGCCCCGGCAGGTCGCCATGGCATTATCGAAAGAGCTCACCAATCACAGCCTGCCGGAAATTGGCAATGCATTTGGTGGACGGGATCACACCACTATTCTGCACGGCTGCCGTAAGATAGTGGAGTTACGGGAATCAGATTCGAAAATCAATGAAGATTATTTGAATCTGTACCGTATATTGAGTAATTAAGCGAAACAGCCAATAATTGATAAACAGCGCCCATGTATAAACCCCGGAACAAGCTGTGGATAAGTAACGTGAAAAAAGCCTATTTTTGCTCTGCATAAACTTATCCACAAACTGTCGACAGTTTAATATGATGCTATCAAGTGGATATCAG
>JALTRC010000252.1 GCA_026998145.1 Gammaproteobacteria bacterium | reverse complement strand
TTAACCGGTAATCAAAATTGCCTTCACCAATTTCCTTACTGGCTTCAACCAGTTGGTAAATGGGTTTGGATAAACGGCCACTTAAAATAAAAGCGAAAATAATGGCCAGAAAAGTCATTAAAACGGTTACTGAAATAATGACCCGTTTTGAAACATCCATGGCCTGCTGCATGGTTTTTTTTGAAAAGGTCACCACCGCATGACCGGCCAGTAAATCATTAAAAATAATGGGACTAACAAAGGTAATCAACGCATAGACCTGATCATCTGATCCGATATTAAGCGTCTCAAAATAAAAGGCCTGTTTTTCAGAACCCAGCTGGCGAATTTTACTGTTATGAACCGAGTAGCCGGCCGCCACTACCCGCTGATTACCCAGCTTATATATGGAAGCGCCGAGTATTTTATTCTCATCGATAAGATTATTAACCAGTGTTTGCAGGCCCAGATTATCTTCTGATAACAGCATTTCCTTTGAGCTATTGGCCAACTGATTGGCGATTGTCTCGCCCAGGCTGATAACCTGCTCAGACATGATTTTTTTCTGGTTTTCAAGAATAACAAAACCCAGAGTGCTCATACCGGCGACAATCAGTACTGTAATAGAGAAAGCCAGCTTCAGGGCAATGGGGATACGCAAGAGTGCGGATTTGCGTTTTTGCTGTTTATCCATATCGCTCAATCACATTGTTCGTTCTGACTTTAAACGGGAGAACACCTTGAAAATCGGGCCTGAACCTTATTTTCTTAGTGGTTTTTAACTGGCTTAGATTATCATATCATTCAACATTCTGTAGAATGTACGGCCCGCAGCCATCATACTATATAAATGACTGGCCCCGATTTTTAAAAACCGGGCTGTGCATACAGAAGCCTTTTTATACTTTAAGCCCCCCATAGGCAATATTATGTTTCATTTAAGCCAAGAGCGACAAATACTCCTTACTCAAAAAATCATGCAGAGTCTTGATGACTGGGGTCTATCCCCGTCCCAGCAAGTCGCCATTCTGGGTCTACCCTCTGATATTCGCTCAAGAAAGCTACGCGCCTTCCATGAGGAGACACCTCTACCCCATACGCCGGAAGTCGAGTTTCGTGCCTTACGCCTGCTGGGGATTATTGATGCTTTAAGAACAACCTACCCTAAAAACAACACCATGGGCAGCCGCTGGATGGCCATGCCACACCGCCGCTTCCAGAACCGCCCCCCCTTG
>JALTRC010000251.1 GCA_026998145.1 Gammaproteobacteria bacterium | reverse complement strand
AGGCCAATGTAAAAAAATTATTACTGGCCCACTTTATGTTAAGAACAATAAATAACAAGCCAGAAACTATTCGCTTAATTCGAGAAAATTACAAAGGAAAAATTATTTTATCCAAAGATTTAATGACCCTAAAGCTGTATTAAACCCTAAGACTTTTCATTCCAGTATTTAAAAACAATCAATGTCAGGCTCACCAGAATAATAAAACCACCACTGGCCATTAAGGGGTGATTTTCGGTAAGCGTTCCATTGAGCAACCACAAAAAATTCGCAACCAGGGACAATAACAGCATCCACATGGAAATATCATGTGTCTGGCGAGTGCGAAAAGCTTTAAATAACTGGGGCAGAAAAATCATTGAGGTAATAATCGATGCCGCCCAGCCAGTGAACTCGGTAAAACCCATTATTTGTCCCGTATGAAATACAGTTTGGTATTAGGATGCACATGATCATCATTTAATAATGCATCGATTTTAATCCAGTGCATTTCTTCATGCTGTTGATCGGTTTTAATATCCGGCATGTGAGGCAGAATAAATTTATGCCCCAGCGCAACATAATGGGTATTGATGCCTTCGACACCGGCAAAATTATCCGTATAAATATGATCAAATGCACCCAGTAAAATACTATCCTGCAAGCTCAACTCCATACCCAGCTCCACACTGGATACCCGCCTGATGGCATCGGCAATGGTTTCATTTTTACGAATTCGCCCTCCGGGCACAAACCAGAATCCCTGAGCCGGGCGATTGAGCCGTTTTCCCAACAGCACTTCACCGGCAGGGTTTTCAATAATCAGATCCACTGATACCAGTGGTGTTTTATCAATAATATTTAAAAAACTTTGCTGATCCATTTCTATAACCATTGTTGCTGAATGTCAGTTAATTCCATCTGCGTAGACTCCTGAACAAACTGTTCCAGTAAATGATACTGGCGCTCTAAATATGCATGATCCGTTGATAACAGAGTCACACCAATTACGGCTCGCTGCCATTCATCCTGGGCATCGATTTCAGCCACTGATGCATTGAATTTATTTTTAAGCCGTTCTTTCAAACTCTTTAAAGGCTTGCGTTTTTCCTTTAATGAATGGGAAAACGGCAGGCGAAATTCGAAGCTGATGAACAGGATTTTTGGGTGGGGCATTTTTTGTTGTTTGTTGTTAAAAATTAAAAGTTAAAAGTTAAAAATTTCATAAGCTCTATGT
>JALTRC010000250.1 GCA_026998145.1 Gammaproteobacteria bacterium | reverse complement strand
CCTCGTCATCATCATTGGTCATTAAAGACTCCCGGCCTGCTGCACCTGTCTTACTGGAGCGGTTTAAAAATTCGTAATTATAAAGCGTCTGGCTCATGGAAAAGTTTCTGGCATTATCCCCCGCAGAATAGCTAACAATCCGTGCATTTTCCTGAGTCACATTGCCGGGAATAATCCAGGCTTCAATACTGTAGGCACCTGTCAGCGTAATCAGATCCTCCAGTTTACTACTGGATTCGGTAGAAGCCTGGGCTTTACCACCCGCCGCAATATCAATTCCATAGCCCAGCACCCAGCTTACAGGCCCCGAGAAGGTCAGATCCATCGCCGGCTCAATGCCACTGGTATCAAAGGCGGTATTACCCGTACCGGTTTTAAATTCCCACAACGCAATCTGATTATCCTCATAGCGACTACCACCGCTCGCCAATATAGCGGTGCCGAAGCTCATCGCTTTACTGGTAACCAGCTGCGGGTCTATTTGTGTTAAGCCTATGGCACCTGAAAACTGCTGAATAGCCTGTAGCATTTCAGCAGCATCCGCCTGACAATCTGCTGTCCAGCAGTTATGCAGGCCCTGAATTCGTGAAACAAAGCGTGAGTTTTCTGGTATATCCAAATGTATTTTAGATTTAGCCGCCTCATACGCAGAATCTACGTCTGCATTAGCAAAAAATGGCGATTGAGGGGTAGCTGATGTATCGGCGTGGCAGCCGGAACAATTTGCTACCAGTATAGGGTAAATGGTTTTTTCAAAACTCGCTGGATCATTTGTCTGGGCAGTATCCGGGAAATTACGACTGGCCCCTGGCGCTACAATATCAGGAGCAGATAATTCAATGGTTCGCCCTGCTGAGGCGGAGCTGGAAACACCTCCGGCCCAGTTTTCGATATAGCCTTTTACAATAGCGCTACATACATCCGGATTATCAACCCAACAGTTATGACCTTCTGCAACACGCAATACCACTCTGGAGCTTCCAGGGTCATTTAAATTAACCAGCGGCTCTCCCTGATCATTGGTTAATGTCGTTGCCTGGGTGTATGCATTATTAACATCTGCCAGATCAACAAAAGCATAATCCGAAGACTCTCCACCGGATACATGACAACGGCCACAGCGATCTTCAGCAGATAGCAAATCCCAGAACTCTCGTTTAAATGTTTGCACTTCCGTTGTTTTCGGTGCAGGGCCGGTATATTTATTCGTTTCCTCACCACTTGTATTCGCATTTCCTTCGACTTCTGTATTAGTACCACAGGCCGCCAGTGCCAGGAGCAATGAAGTCACAACAAGAAAGCGCAGCAGCACCCACAAATGATAGGATTCACCTGAAGATAGAGCTTCTTTTACACTGATTTGCTCATGTCTCATTCTAATATTTCTCCAAATTCATTCATCATCGTGTGTTCTTGAAATAATCCGTAGACAACTACGGGCTTTCCTTACAATAAGTTGCCACCTGGGCAAAAACAGACTTCATGTTATATCCGCTCGTCATAAAATCAGCAGCAATGGCATTAACTGCCGCCCGGTCAGCCGCATAGTCATCCGGGTCATGTAAGCAGACCGCCTTAAATGCTTTCTTTACCTGACAGGTTCCAAAAGCCTGAGAATTAGCCAGCTCAGCCCCCATGGATTTAGCACCATTGCCTACCGCATGACCCCGCTCATCAATTTGCACGCCATTAATGGGCTGATTACCCCAGCCCAAAAGCTTGTTCTGGCCATTTCTCCAGTAATTAATCCAGCTATCATCTGTCGTGATATAGCCTGGCTTAAAGTTATTTGAATTAATCAGATATTTATCCACAACACCATTTGTTTTATAAATGAGCTGCTGAGTATCATTGTCGAAATCATACTTTGCATAAGCACCTGCCAGACCATCCATACCCGCATGACAACCGACACAATTAAACATAAAGATACGACTGTCTCCACCAGGACTACGTGACACATCCTGACGCACATGATCTGGCACACGACTCACATCCTTAAGCGGCTCTATGTCTGTGCACAAATAATTCATAAAGGTAAAGCGGAACATGGCACGATTGGTACCATCAATAAAGAAGGCTTCGGCGGCTGCCCGTGTTGTCACGACACCTGCTGTAGCAGCATCCGGCAGTCCAGTCACCTCTGTTTGTGTTTTACGCTGCAAAATGGCCGGGTTAGATAAGTCTCCCACAACCGGCCCCAGCTGCTCCAGCGCCTCGTAGTGATTATTATCCGTATTTGAATAGCCGGGAAGTCCATTTACATTGCCGGTATATATGATATTGCCTGACAAAACCTCACGAAAATCAATATCATCCCGAATCATACCAATGACCGTTGCAGTATAGTCATTAAGAGGCACAAACACTGACTGGGCTTCATTTGTCCAGGGGGCAACAAAATTTTTCAGAGTTACATTATAAAATGCAGGATTTTCCATCGCTAACATAGCTGCTGCTTCCGCATCTCCAGCTTCTATCAGCGTAGCCATCTGATTCAAAACATCATTTGTAGGGGGAATACCGGTTAAGCGATCGTGTATTCGTCTGGCCTGATCCCTGAAATCAGATGCCGCATACAACTGGCTGCTTGCCAGCAATGAAAAGAGGATCAACATACGTCCAGCAGTCAGCAATAACGCAATAGACTGGCTCAAATTAAACCGGATTGATAGCACAAGCTTCTCCTACACGTACAACACATATGAATCTATAAGTCAAAATATCCCCTCAGTACTTTTATTGGCGGTTTTCACCGCGAGTACCGAATCATTTATCTGGTTTGATTTTATCAATTTGGGGTATTTCAGGAATGGTTACAGCTAACCATGACTAAAGATTGTATACAAATGTTTAACCATGATTAGTGATACAGGTCACGTCTAATTAACTAACCCCTACATTTAACACTTTTTTCTTTATAATTCATAAACATAAAAAATAGCGACTATAATAAGTTGCTGGTACAGAGCCTTAGCAGATAGATTAGGCTATATTAGAGTATTCTTCATTGCTGTAAATACAATCATAGACGGAATGTTTATTTACAGAGTTTATTGCATTACCTTAAAGGTTTCACATTGAAAGTATTTATTGCACTCCTACTTAGCTACAACCTTTGTTTTAACACAATCGTACTGGCAGAAGAAAACGATAAACCTCAGGACATTAATCAAAACATCCAGAACTTGAAAAATGAAGTACTGGAACTTAATCGAGATTTATTCATCCTCGAAGAAGACCTGTTGTTTTCAGCCAATACACAGGTCAGCGTATTTTTATCGATGGATGCAGATGATTTATTTAAGCTGGATTCAGTTCAGTTAAAAATAGATGATAAAATTGTAAGCAATTATCTATACACTGAACGAGAAGTTAATGCCCTCAAAAATGGTGGCGTTCAACGATTGTACATTGGCAACCTGACCTCGGGAAAACATGAACTAACCGCTTTTTTTATTGGTAAAGGCCCAAGCAACCGAAATTATAAACGCGCCACCAGCAAAGTTATCGAAAAATCAGATGACGCAAAATATATAGAATTAAAAATAGTTGGCAATGCAAGCAAGGAACAACCAGACTTTGTTGTGAAAGTCTGGGAATAAACCAAAACTATTAGCTTTATGCGTCACCCTAACTCCATTAAAGCCTTATTAACAGCAGCTACTTTATTACTTTATATAGGCTGCAGCAGCTCATGGGCGGATAAAAATAATATACATAAAGTCAAAGACCTGGACTACGGTGTAGCCCTGTTCCATTTTTTTCAGGAAAAAAACTTTTCAGCCATCACCGACCTGCTGGTTGCCGAGCATTATAAGCGCCTTAAATCAGGTGACAAAAACCCTCGCTTATTACTGGGCGGCCTGTACCTGTCTTATGACCTACATGATCAATCTGCTGATATTTTTAAACAGCTCCTTGATGACAAAGATCTTAATACTCCACTGACCATCCAGGATCGCGCCTGGTACTTACTGGGAAAGAACTACTACCAGAATAACTTCCTGGCAGAATCCGAACTTGCCCTTAAAAACATCAAGGACACCTTGCAAGCGGATGACGAAGCTGAAAAATTATATTTACTTAACACAATATATTTACGAGACAATAAGACTGAACAGGCAACAAAAATACTCGACCAAATCCCTGCGGATTCCATCTGGAAAAGTTACGCTCAATTTAACACCGCAGTTTATCTCATAAAAAAACAGAACACGGCCGCCAAGGGTCATGAGCTTTTAAGTGAACTCGCAAACACTGATGCGCCACACCCGGAAAAGAAAATCATAAAGGATAAAGCCAATCTGGCACTTGCATTTGTCGCCCTTAAAGACAAACAATCCCAGCTAGCCATTGACCACTTCAACAAAGTCAGGCTCAAAGGCACTGAAACCAATAAAGCCCTTATCGGCCTAGGAT
>JALTRC010000249.1 GCA_026998145.1 Gammaproteobacteria bacterium | reverse complement strand
GTGGTGCCGGAAGTGAACCCGGATGCCATTGCCGATTACAAAACCCGCGGCATTATCGCCAATCCTAACTGTTCAACCATCCAGATGCTGGTGGCGCTAAAGCCGATTCAGGACGCGGTGGGTATCAGCCGTATTAATGTGTGCACCTATCAGGCGGTATCCGGTACCGGTAAGGACGCCATTGAAGAGCTGGCGACCCAGACAGCTAATCTGCTCAACTGCAAGGAAGTGAAAGCCGAAGTTTACCCCAAGCAAATTGCCTTTAATGTGCTGCCCCATATCGATGTATTTATGGATAACGGCTACACCAAGGAAGAAATGAAAATGGTCTGGGAGACCAAAAAAATCATGCAGGATGATTCCATACTGGTGAATCCGACTGCTGTGCGTGTACCGGTTTTTTACGGGCATTCTGAAGCAGTGCATATTGAAACCCGCAAAAAAATGAGCGCAGATGAGTGTCGCACACTGTTATCTCAATCACCCGGTATCCAGGTAATGGATGAGCATAAAGATGGGGGATATCCAACGGCAGTGACCGAAGGGGCAACAAATGATGCGACCTATGTGGGTCGGATTCGTGAGGATATTTCCCATGAGAATGGCCTGGATTTATGGGTGGTGTCGGATAATGTGCGAAAAGGTGCAGCATTAAATAGCGTACAAATCGCTGAGATTTTGATAAAAAACTATTTATAATCTATAGTTACCCATGCATACTAAAGTGCATTCTTAGCTTTGTAACCGAAATGCCGTTTTTTTCAGTGGGTTGGCTATTTCGTTATTAAGACACCAGAGGACATGATTCAAGGGGAAATCAGGTGCGCAAACTGACCTTACGCATGGCGATATTAACTGCCTTATTGCCAGCCAGTGCTTATCCATTAGGACTGGGCGAAATAGATTTAAAATCGGCATTGAACCAGGATTTGAATGCAGAGATTGAAGTGTTATCTGCCGAGCCGGAAGATGCAGAACAGCTGATTGTTAAAATGGCTTCCCGGGAAGCCTTTGCTCGGGCCGGTATTGACCGCCCGTATATGCTTCAGCAAATCAAATTCAAAACGGTTGTCAAAAAGGGCAAGCCTTATATAGAGGTGTATAGCAAAAAGCCGATACGGGAGCCGTTTATCAGTTTCCTGCTGGAAATTGACTGGCCGGAAGGGCATTTGCTTCGTGAATACACCATGTTGCTGGATCCACCGGTTTATGCCACTTCATCGAGTCGCTCAACAACGGCGGATTCTGGCCGTCCTTTTATTGATCCGGCTGATCGGGCTTCAGGCGCTCAGTCGGCAACCCCTTCAGCGCCCGCAGCGGCACCGGCCCAGTACGCATCATCTGCGCCTGTAAGCCAGCAGACGCAAGCAGCGACTCAGGCGGCCCCGGTTGCTGTCCAGCCGACCTATCAGGCGGCAGCACCATCCTACCCTGCCAGTGATAATTACCGTGTACAGGCCAATGATACCCTCTGGAGTCTGGCTAACCGGATGCGCCCGGATACGGGTGTATCGGTCGAGCAGATGATGCTGGCACTGGTGCGTGAGAATCCTGAATCCTTTATTAAGGAAAACATTAATGGTTTGAAGCGCGGTTATATTCTGCGTATTCCAGATCGTAGTCAGATTGTGACCATCGATCGCCAGCAGGCGCTGGCAGAAGTGCGCAAGCATGCCAATCTGTGGCGGGAATATCGTCAGGCCATGAGTGGCGTGGCACCGGCCTCAGCCATGGAAGCCGATGCCAATGTGGATGTGGTGGATGGTAAGGCTGGAGCCAGTGATGTGGAAGGTCAGCTGTCTATTGTCAGTGCCGGTGAAAAAGGCGGTGATCAGGCGGGGACTGCTCAGGATCCTGAAGCGGAAATACAGAAACTGCGCCAGCAGCTGGCAATGGCCCAGGAAGCGCTGGAATCCAAAAATCTTGAAAATAATGAATTATCCGGCCGCCTGGCCGAGCTGGAAGAGCGGGTTGCCGGCGTTCTACAGATGAATGATGGCGAGCTGGCCAAATTGCAGGAAGACCTGAAAGATACCCAGGTGGCAGGCACAGAAGCGCCTCAGGCAGAAACACCTGCTGATGCCACAGAGGAAACGGCACCGCCAGCAGGTGATGAAGTGACAGAACCGGCACCATCAGCCGACAATGCAGAAGCGGCAGCGAATGAAACACCGGCGGCCGGGGAAGAAGCGGCTCCAGAGGGCGAAACTGAGGTTCAGGTCACTGATGAGACGGCGGTATTTGTTGATGAAAATGGTGATACTGCGGTTGTTGAAACCGAAGTGGTTGAGCCGGTCGTGCCTGCCCAGCCGGAGCCTGCACCGGCACCTGCGTTTGCCCAGAATAAACCGAAAAGCTTTATCGAAAACCTGCTGAATGACCCTAAAATGCTGGGTATTATCGGTGGCGCATCGGTACTGGTGCTGGCGCTGATTGCATTATTAATCCGTCGTCGCCGGGTGAATAAAGAGGAAGAAGAATGGACTTCTGAATCCGGTGATTTTTCACTGGATGATATTGCCGATACGGCGACTGAAAACATGCAAACGGAAGCCATGGATGCGGTTAACCCTGACGACACATCAAAAATGATGGTGGATCAGGATGCGTCATCCGATGAGCTGCCTGATGATCCGATGCTGGATGAGTTTGACGAATCGATTCTTGAGGAGCCGGAGCAGGGCGATCATGAGGATACGGTAATCAGCCTGGATGGTGGCCCGGAAGCCGAATCGGAAGAGGACGAGCGTGATGACGTGATTGCCGAGGCGGATGTATATCTGGCCTATGGTATTTACCAGCAGGCAGAAGAGCTGCTGAAAAATGCGATTGAGCAGAATCCGGATCGTGATGATTACCGCATGAAGCTGCTGGAAACCTATTTTGCCGGTAAAAATGCGGATGCTTTTGCTGATCTGGCGGAGGATGTGCATAGTCGTAAAGGTGACGACAAATCCTACTGGGATCGTGTGCTGGTCATGGGTAAGGAGCTGTGCCCGGGTAATGAATTATTTAGCGGTAACGCACCTATCCTGCCAGATTTCGATAGTGATGATCTGTTACCACAAAAACCTGAAACCACCGATCTTGAGCTGGATGCAGACGAAGGCACTGACCTGGATCTGGGACTCGGGGATGATAATGATGCAACGCAGATATTATCTGAGCCGGTTGATCTCGAGGCCATGGGTGGGGCGACATCCACAGATGAATCTGACGATCTGGATCTGGGTGCCGATCTGGATGAAATGCTGACGGAAGGCAGTGATGAAACCACAGCGGAAGACGCTCAGGACCTGGAATTTGATCTGGGTGATTTTGGCGATGAGCTGGAAGCATCAGAGGCGGAAACCGATAGTGATTCATCAACAGAAGAGCTGTCGCTGGATATAGAGGATGATTTCTCACTGGACTTTGAGGCTTCCGATCTTGGGCTGGAAGCCGATGAAGATGAAACGGAATCACCTGAGCTGGAAACAGCTGAAACGGATACCGATACGGATGAACTCAGTCTGGACGAAGATCTGGATCTATCCATTGGGCTGGATGAATCAGAAACTGAAGAGCTACAGATTGATGAAGAAGAGGCGGAGCTGGAAATAGATCTGCCGGATGATGCGGAAATGGATCTGGAGGCGGATCTGGATTCGGAGCCAGCAGCTGATGATACCGGACTACACACAGCCGTAATGGATGAAGTAAGTCTGGACGACGATGAAGATGATGACTTTGATATTTCCGAGTTATCGGAAGATGTGGATGAAGTCAGTACCAAGCTGGATCTGGCCCGAGCCTATATTGATATGGGTGATAATGAAGGCGCCATCAGTATTTTGCAGGAAGTCAAACAGGAAGGTAATGACGAACAGCAAAAAGAAGCGGATGAGCTGATTGCCAAAGCCAGCTAGGCCTCTTGAGTTTAGAAAAGTAAAAACAACGGCATCGATTTCGATGCCGTTTCTATTTGTGGATGAGTAACGAAAAGCATGCGTATTGCCCTGTGTATTGAATATGATGGCAGCCGCTTCTGTGGCTGGCAGATGCAGAATCACGGTACCCGCACGGTGCAGGGGGAGCTGGAAAAGGCTCTGTCCATTGTGGCTAATGAGCCAGTACAGGTGACCTGCGCCGGCCGCACGGACACAGGTGTACATGCCACCGGGCAGATTGTGAATTTTGATGTATCGGCCGAGCGTAATCTGAAAGCCTGGATCATGGGAGTGAATACCCATCTGCCGGATGATGTGGCGGTGCGCTGGAGTGCTCAGGTAGCCGATGATTTCAGTGCCCGTTTTACGGCTACGGCACGCCAGTATCGTTATGTGATTTTAAATCGTCAGGGGCGTCCCGCATTATTGAGTAAACGGGTTTGCTGGCGACACGGTGATATTAATGTGCAGGCCATGCATGATGCGGCCCAGGCGCTTATTGGG
>JALTRC010000248.1 GCA_026998145.1 Gammaproteobacteria bacterium | reverse complement strand
TGCAGTAGTCAGAAATTAATGCATGGTGATGTCATTGGCGTGGGGCGTATACAGCTGATATTTGAAATGTCTGGCAGATCTACGGCAGGAGCTAAAAAAAATTCATTGTGGCTTATTGTGCTTATTGTGCTTATTGGGCTACTGATAGTAATGGCTTTAGCAGCTTACTTTATCTGGCCAATGCTGGCTGAAAAAAAATTATCAAGCACAGATATATGGATGCAGATCGTAGCCGATAACCGGGCCGGTCCGACTTCACCTGTTGCGGATGATGTTAACCGGGATGGTGTTCGTGACATTATTATTGCCGCCCAATCTGGTCGGATTGAAATCATTAATGGCGTCAATGGTCTTTCGTTAAGTGCTTTTAGTATTGATAAAAGCATTCACAGTGCGCCACTGGTTTTTGATGTTAATCATGATGGCCAGTCAGATATTATTGTTGCCTCAGATGATGGTTTTCTGGCTGCGTATACGCAGAATGGAATGGAACTATGGCAACATAAAAATACTATTCCAGTAACGGCTATCTACAACCAGATTGTTCGTTATTATTTGAATGGCGATAGTATTGAAGATGTGCTTTTTGCAACCGATAAAGCGGGCGTTGTTGCTGTTGATGGTAGTAATGGTAAAAGTTTATGGGATACGGCGCAGCTCATAAAAGATCGGGTGATTACCTCACCACTGGTAGGTGACTTCAATCAGGATGGTACCCCTGACATCGCTGTGGTTACGGATAAAAATCAGATGATTGCTTTTTCAGCTCGTAATGGCCATGTCAGTTTATTATGGAAACAATCAGTGCCTGCGGTTTTGTTTTCGTCGCCTGTAATACTAAAAACAGCTTTTAATAAGCTGATTTTTCTGGCCACACAAAAAGATGGCCTGGTGGCGTTAAATGCTGCCACGGGAGAAGGTGTCTGGCAGACACCTTTGAATGATAATGTTTTTGCAAGGCCACTGGTTATGCAGTCGGCAGATGCTACTGTATCCTATGTTATTGTGAGCACCCTGTCAGGTAAGGTTGTGGCCATTAATGCCAATGATGGGGTGATTGTCTGGGAATCTTTACTGGGTGCTAAACTACAGGCAAGCCCTTTGCTGTTTTCACTGAAACCGTCTACTGATAAATTATTGTTGATCGCAGATACAGAAGGCCGTTATTCAGTATTAAATGCAGCCAGCGGCAAACCTCTGTTAATGGAAAAACAGGAAGGCG
>JALTRC010000247.1 GCA_026998145.1 Gammaproteobacteria bacterium | reverse complement strand
GCGGCTTTTAGTCCTTCAATATAAGGTTTTGGAACATTATTCCAGTCTTCATTTGCTGCGCTGCCCGAGCCAGTCAAAGAGGCGCAGCCATTGAGGAGCAGGCTGGCCAAAGCCAGTAGCAGTATTAGATTAATGCGTAATAAGGACATAAGGCTCTATTTTTTCCTGTTTTGCATAACGAACCGGCTGAATTTTGGCCAGCAC
The DNA here is from genome assembly GCA_026998145.1 of Gammaproteobacteria bacterium. GTDB lineage: Bacteria > Pseudomonadota > Gammaproteobacteria > SZUA-229 > SZUA-229 > JALTRC01. Next base: position 1,019 of record JALTRC010000247.1, on the reverse strand, counting down.
TTTCATGCTCTTTCTGATCCATTGATCATATATACCCTGCTTTGTGCGGCGGACATTGGAGCTATGAATATCGATTGATTTTTCCTCGAAAGGGTAGGCCTGTTCTTCCAGCAAAATATCGTATTGTTCCAGTTCGTCAGCGGATAATCCTCTGGGGCGTTGTGAATCCATTAGTGATTGTGCCAGGTGATTATAAATTTCACCCATTTTATAGGTGGCAGCGGTGGTGAATTCGGCAACCTTATAGGACAGTACATTTTTATAGGCCTTAATGGCTGCTTTCATGCGTTTCTTTTTAAGGCGCAGGTTTTTCTTTAAGGGGATTTTAAGCTTTACTTTTTTAAAGCTATACAGGTCTGGCTGAGCCAGTTCAAAAGTAGCGCTGGCCGCTAGATAACGGCTGCGATCTGTCCGTTTCTTGCCGCCACGCTTTTCTGCCCTGATTAATTTTTTCAACCATTTATTACGCTGCCTGTTATTTTTGCTGCTTTTATAATATTCAGTAATGCGGTAATAAGCCTCTATGGATTGAGCAAATGGTTTTGGATATTTAGCCGCATACTGTTTATAGAGTTTAACTGCCTTATCGGTATGTTTGGCTTTTTCGTACATTTCAGCCGCATCCCACATAAGTTTGCGGCGATCTTCCGGGGTTCTGGCATAACTTGAAAGCAGGGATATTTCTCTGGCGGCTTTATCAAACTGCCCTGTTTGTGTGTAAGTCAAAGCCAGCTTACTACTGATTCCCTGGAAATACTCTTTATGTTTAGGGAAGCGAAGACGAAAGTTTTCCAGCACACGAGCGGCTGTTTTCCAGTCTTTCATCTGTATATATAAAGTTGCAGCATCGTATTCTGCTGTAGCACGAATAGGTGATGAAGGGGCGAGACTAGCAATGCGTAGAAAGTGATAGGCAGCCAGTTTGTTGTCGCCTTTCTTTTTAAAATCCTCAGCCTGTTTATAAACGGATGCGGCCAGTTTATCGGTGAGCTGGCCGATGAGTTTAATGTTCTTTTTGC
>JALTRC010000246.1 GCA_026998145.1 Gammaproteobacteria bacterium | reverse complement strand
CTTTACCTCCTGAAGGAGAGCAAAATGGTCGTAATAGCTGGTTAGGCAGCATGGCCATAAACTCTGAAGATGAAGCCATTAATTTTGAGGCAGGTGAAGTACTGCCTCTACCGGAAACTACGGGAACAATTCGGGACTTTGTGGCATTAAACACTATGCGGGGTGTTGGAATAGATGGTGCTGGCTGCCCGTATAACAGCGAATCCAAATATGATATTGATAATGTCAATATTTACTCAGTTGCAGGAAATGCGATTTATTCAGGCTGTGATAGCAACTATGTATATGGCAACAATATCAATACAGGTACTTACACGAATAATATGGCGGCAGGCCGTGTGCCACAGGTACAATATGGCACCAGTACGCCTCTCTGGCCATGGCCTTATGAACTGAGAATCAGAAATGATATCTGTGTGCGAGGCAACTTTGCTGGGGACGGTGATGAATTTCCCGATACAGGAATTAGAGCAACAAAAAATTTCTGCTCATCTGGTTTGAGCCTGAGTGATTACATTAACTCTTTTTAAATATCTTTCAGAAATATATTCGTCAATATCTTTTATACAGTAAAATTTTGAATCTCAAGTATTTAATATATATGGCATTGCATATATATTAATCTTTTGATCCTGGCTTTTTTATAACATTAATTTATAGAGTATAATCATACTTTTATAATAATATACAGAAATTAAATGCCTGAAAAATATAATGACAAAGAGCCTGTTGTGGCTTTAATTGGTGAATTCCCACCGCCGGGAGCTGGCATGGCTGTTCAGGCGGAACAATTATTAAAGCGATTCCAGCAACAATCTTTTTCTATTATTCCAATACGGACAAATTCACAGTTTCCAGCTGCCTTGCGTTGGTTGGATAGTATTAGAGGACTTCGTGGGCTCTTTAAATGGTTTTTGTTTTTAATACAGTGCACAAGAATTTATCAAGTTAATATAATTCACATATTTAGTTCTTCAGGTCTTAATTATATTTTATTTACTTTTCCCCCTATATTCATAGGACGCATATTAGGTAAAAAAATAATAATTAACTATCATGGTGGAGCGGCAGAAGAATTCTTTACTAAGCATCCAATGCTACTTAAATGGAGTATGAAATTTGTAGATGAGCTAGTAGTACCATCTGCATTTTTACAGGAAATATTTTCAAACATGAATCAACAAGCAGAAATAGTTCCCAATATTGCAAATGTTGAAAATTTTCATTTTAAAAATAGAGAGAGTTTTAGTCCTTTAATATTATCAGCTCGAAATCTTACAAATGTTTATAATGTTAAATGTGCAATAGATGCTCTTAGTATTATTGTGAAGTTTTACTCTGATGCAAAACTTCTTATTGCGGGTGATGGTCCAGAAAAATCGAATTTAATAAAGCAGGCAAGCCTATTGGGCCTTGAAGATAAGGTTGTATTTATGGGTAATGTAGATAACGAAAAAATGCCTCAACTTTACGATCAATGTGATATTTTTATTAACACTTCAAACATTGATAACATGCCTGGTTCTATTTTAGAGGCATATGCCAGTGGTTTACCTGTTGTAAGCACTAATGTTGGGGGGATTCCCTATCTGGTTGATGATGGTATCAGTGGATTATTAACTGATGCAGATGATGCTGAAGGTCTTGCAAAACATATCCTGTACATTTTAGATAACCCGGATAGAGGAGTAAAAATGGTTGCTAAAGGTCGTGAAAAGCTACTCAATTTAAAATGGGAACGGGTGAGTAAAAAGTGGCTTGAAATATATCAGCGGCTTAGTTAAATGTAAGCCGCTGAATTTTCAAGTTAGTAAAAGTCTTTGCTGACTTTAGATATGATATAACGGCGCTTACCTGATTCTGGAACTTCTATTTTATCAGTAAGAGTAATGGTAACTTTAGCTTGCCCCATTACCATAGATTCTATAGAAGTTCGTATGTATTTTTCATATTCATCCGTGTAGTCGCTGTCCGGCTCCATAATAACTTCTATTTCATCAATTTTGTCCTGGCGAATCTGATATGCTTTAATTCCGCGATTATCACTAAATAATGAAGCGAAGTTTGGAGGGGTCAGGCTGCGGTCTTTCAGAACGATGACGTCACCAATTCGTCCCTCTATACTTCTAATTCGTGGTAACCACATACCACATGAACACTGACCTTCTTCTTCAAGAATACCTAAATCATCAATTTCATATCGTATAAAAGGAAAAGCATAATTTGTCAAATCTGTAAGGATTACCCTACCTGTTTCACCGGGTTTACAAGGCTTCCCATTAGCATCAATTATTTCTGCAATTATGACTTCACTGTGAATATGGTATCCATTATGTTCTTTACATTCTGCCGCTATATATAATTCTCGACTGCCATACTGGTCAAATACTTTTTCACCTCCAAAAGCTTCGTTAATATTGTTCCGCTGTTGAGGGAAAAGTGTTTCAGAGCTTGTCATAATTGCTTTAATAAATGAAAAGTCAGTGTTTGGGTGTTTGTCTTTTATAAAACTTGCAAATATGGACAAACCACTTGCATAGCCCCAAATACTGGTTGGTCGGTATACTAATATTTCCTGATAATATTTTTCTAATATTTCATCAGTAAGAAAAGCAACTGAAAAATCTCGATAGCGTTGTAGAAAATAAACTATTTTATTTTTTAATTGTTGTGATTGGGTGTAGTCAAAATGTGAGCCGGACATCTGGACTGTACGTTCGCCTAGCGTTGTGTCAGCCCACTCTCCGCTTCGATATACAGAGGCTCGATTCCAGTCCATGCCTCGTTTATCCCAGAAATAATACATGGGCTCACCGGTAGATCCACCAGTACGGAACTCAACAAAACGGTTGGCTGGTATATTTGAGCAACTAATTTCATTTGGAAATTGCCTGATATTGTCTTTTGTTAGTATGGGTATTTTAGATATATCCGAAATGGATTTTAGAGGTAAATCTATTTTGGATAATCGTTCTGCATAGAAAGAAGAATTTCTTTTTGCATGGGCAAGTAAGTCATTAAGTTTTGAAAGCTGCCATGCCTTAATAGTATCCAAATCCCAGTGCTGAGATTCTCTAAGGAAATGTAACCTCTGAATTGTTTTTCTTCCTCGTAGTGCATCAAGTCCACGAAAAAAAACATCTTGATAAAAATTCATATTTTATCCATATTTATTATTGTTTGATTATAACGAGACGATTTTAACTGATTCAATAGTTATTTATAGATAAATTGTAAAATTTAGTAGTTAGTATTTTCTACATAGTTTGAAGTGCCATTATATGAAATAATTTTACCAGGGACGCCAACAACTACTGCATTATCGGGTATATTTTTTGTTACGACACAGTTAGCCCCTATAGCAACATTATTACCAATTTTAACTGCTCCGACAATTTTTGCACCCGGTCCTATGTAAACATTATCACCAATCACAGGGTAACCTTTATTGGGGCCTCGATTGGCCATGCCAAGAGTAACACCCTGAGATATGTTTAAATTTTTACCAATTATACTCTTCCCACTCACAACTATACCGCCGAAATGTCCGATATAGAGGCCGCTATCAATTTTTGTTTCGTAGGGTATAGATATGCCAAATTTGAATTTGTAGTGATTCAACATGATTTTTGAAAAAGGATATATTGAATATTTTGTGATTTTTTTTTGCTGGGTATAATTGCAGGTTCGCATCCAGAAATTATACTGGTAGCTTTCTTCGCCTTTTATTAGATGACGAAGCATTATTATAACATTAACGCTTCCTTCTATTCGATAGAGGTCTGAGAGTATGAGGCGTTTGTATTCTTTGAATGTCATGGCTAACCTGAAATGATACTTTTACTAGCTCTGAATTTAACAAATATATAGACTATATGATATAGCCGTATTTTATCAACAGTGAGCCTATACATTTCGGCAATGTTATGGGATTTTTATGTTCATAACAAACTTATTATATCAGTTTACATGTTTTTGATAATGGGGTTAAATTTTCGGGGTAGTTGTAATAAATAAATACATGTGTATATGGGGGTATATATAGGTGGCATTCGTGAGAGGAGTTGCTGTTAAACCAGTAAAAAAGCCACTGATTTTTTAATTCAGTGGCTTTTTCGATTGCGTTATATTAACTGTATTGTGTCGGACTGCATATAATATTTTAATGTTAAAAAGAGTTAATGTAGTCACTCAGGCTTAAACCGGATGAGCAGAAATTTTTTGTTGCTCTAATTCCTGTATCCGGAAATTCATCACCGTCCCCGGCAAAGTTTCCTCGCACACAGATATCATTTCTGATTCTCAGTTCATAAGGCCATGGCCAGAGAGGCGTACTGGTGCCATATTGTACCTGTGGAACACGGCCTGCCGCCATATTATTCGTGTAAGTACCTGTATTAATATTGTTGCCATATACATAGTTGCTATCACAGCCTGAAT
>JALTRC010000245.1 GCA_026998145.1 Gammaproteobacteria bacterium | reverse complement strand
TTCACCTATCCATTTTTCCGCTCCTGCCAGCATTCCCAAACGCAAACCGGCCATGCCCATTTTGGAAACCGTACGCATGACCAGCAGGTTTTCAAACTCACCCAAACGGGACATAAAGCTGTGATCGGAAAACGGGTGATAGGCCTCATCCACTACCACCAGCCCCTGGGCAGCTTTAATAATCGCCACTATATCGCTTTCATCAAAACAGTTGCCGGTTGGATTATTGGGATAGGCCAGAAAGATCAACGCAGGCTGATACTGTTCAATGGCCGATAACATGGCATCCATATGCAAAGAAAAATCCGCCTGCAGGGGAATGCCAAGATAATCCATGCCCACAAAGGTAGCGATCATTTTATACATTACAAAGCCGGGCTCTGGCGCCATAATTTGGCACCCCTGTTTTGCCACAGCCATGGCCATTATCTGGATCAGTTCATCAGAACCATTTCCCAGAATAATCTGCTGACCATCGGGCACCTGCATCACCTGTTTTATTTTTTGGGTGAGTGTCCGGGCTGCCGGATCCGGATAACGATTGATCGGGGCACCGGATAAATGTTCCAGCCATTGCTGCTGCAATTCCGCGGGCAATGAATAGGGATTTTCCATGGCATCCAGTTTAATAAGATCACCGGGATCAGGAACATGATAGGCCGATAAGGCCTGTATTTCTTTACGAATAAGGTCTGACATTACAGGGGCCGTCGTGTTTAGAAAGCCAGAATCATAACAGATTTGCAGACTGAAATAATTTTATCCCGGCGCTTGAAATGAAAAAAACCATCCATATTTATTAAGCATCAAAGATATGAACAGCCGAAAGGAGGTAACAAAATGAGTTTAGTAAGACATAATCCCTGGAGCCTGATTGAACAGTTACAACGTGATTTAAGCCAGCATAATATTGCGGCTAATAATGAAGACAATGGCGATGTGGTCACCAGCGACTGGGCGCCTGCCGTTGATATTAAGGAAGAAGACAAACAGTATTTACTGATTGCCGATATTCCCGGTGTCGATCCCAAGGATATCGAAGTCCATATGGAAAACGGCATGCTGACCATTCGTGGTGAGCGGGAATCCGAAAAGAAAACCGAACAGGATGGCTATAAACGTATTGAACGTGCCCATGGTATTTTCTACCGTCGCTTTACCATGCCTGATGGGGTTGACCCCGATGGTATTACAGCCAGCAGCGATCACGGTGTACTGACCGTTACC
>JALTRC010000244.1 GCA_026998145.1 Gammaproteobacteria bacterium | reverse complement strand
CTTATGTGTCGTTTGAGCATCGCAAATCGGAAATCTATATTCAGAATCTGTCTACCCGCCAGCGGCAGAAAGTTTCCTCGCGTCCCGGGATTAATGGGGCGCCTGTGTGGTCGCCGGATGGTAAAAAACTGGCGCTGACTTTATCTAAAGGCAGTAATACGGATATTTATATTCTCGATCTGGCCACAAAAAAATTGCAGCAGGTGACCCGTCACTGGAGTATCGATACCGGGCCTTCCTGGATGCCCGATGGTGATGAGCTGATTTTTACCTCCAGCCGCAGCGGCAATCCCCAGTTGTATCGTATTTCTGTGAAAGGCGGCAAGGCAACACGCCTGACCTTTGATGGAAAATACAATGCCAGCCCGGAAGTGTCGCCGGATGGTTCTCAGGTGGCATTTATTCAGGGAGAGGGCAATCAGTTTAAGATTGCGGTAATGGATTTGCAGTCAGGATTTGTGCAGACCTTAACCGACGGGCCGCTGGATGAATCCCCCAGTTTTGCTCCCAATGGCAGCATGATTATTTATGCGGCCCAGTATAAGGGCAGGGGCGTGCTGGCGGAAGTATCCACAGACGGGCGTTTTAAACAGCGTCTGGTGTTATCCGAGGGTGATGTGAGGGAGCCGGAATGGGGGCCTTTTAAGCCTTAGGCCAGTCATCCCCGTATTGAATTGAACAAAAGACTAAAGGGTTGGGAAGATTATGAAAATAAAATTGTTATTCATACTAATGCTAGTGAGTTTATTAAATGCCTGCGGTGGTCCGGAAGGTGTTCGCAGCGATGAAGAGCCGTTTGGCAATGCTCAAAATGGTGCTCAGGATTCAACCCAGGTAGGTGGCCTGAACGGTGATGAGGGGCTTAATGGATCTTCACTTGAAGGCGGTGCGGCAGATAATGTCAGCTACGATCGTAATGCCATTAATGATCCGGCCAGCCCGCTGGCGGAGCGGGTGATTTATTTTGATTTTGATAGTGATCAGGTGTCCCCGGATTATCTGGATTTACTGGTACACCACGGCAAATATCTGGCCGCCAATCCGGATATGAAACTGCGTATCGAAGGTCATGCGGATGAGCGCGGCTCAAGGGAATACAATATTGCTCTGGGTAATCGTCGTGCTCAGGCGGTGCGTCGCCTGATTTTATTTCAGGGCGCGGATGGCAAGCAGATTTCGGTGATTTCATACGGTGAGGAAAAGCCGGTAGCCTTAAACCATGATGAAGAAGCCTGGCGTTTGAACCGCCGTGTTGAACTGGTATATGAGGGCCAGTAAAGGCCTGTGGTAAACTTGCGAATATTTAATCTGGAGTGATTCTGAGTGAGTAAAGTGAATATAACGGCAAGTGTATTGCTGGCGGTTGCAGGTTTAACTGGGGCCATGGGCGCATCGGCAGAAAGCCTTGAGCAGCGGGTCGAACGCATGGAGCGATTACTGAGTAATCAGGTGCTGATGGAGCAGATGCAGCAGATGCAGCAGATTCGTCAGGAGCTCACCGAGTTGCGCGGTCTGGTGGAAAATCAGGATCATCAGATTAATATGATCAAACAGCGACAGCGCAATTTATATCAGGATATGGATCGCCGTCTGCTGGAACTGGAGTCGGGTAAATCTGCCTCTGGAGTGCCGGCCATGCCCGGTTCACCCGTGGCAACAACACCCGCATCTTCCGGCATTGCCGCGCCGGGAATGGTTGCTGCGCCAACCCAGAGTCATGTGCCTGCGCCGACTACCACTACTCAGCCAGTTGCCGATACGGATGGCAAGCTGGCCTATAGTCAGGCCTTTGGGTTGCTCAAGGAAGGCCGCTACCAGCAGGCGATACTGGCCTTCCGGAATTTTCTGCAAAATTTTCCCCAGAGCAAATATTCAGCCAATGCCCTTTACTGGCTGGGTGAAGCCAATTATGTTTCCCGGGATTACAAAACCGCATTGCAGGAATTTAAAAAAATTCTTAGCCACTATCCCGAGAGCAACAAGGTGCAGGGTGCCGAGTTAAAAATCGGTTATACCTATTACGAAATGAAAGACTGGAGTTCAGCTCGTGCGGCACTGGGGCAGGTGATTTCCCACTATCCCAATACCACCGTGGCACGCAAGGCCAAAGAGCGTCTGGATCGTATGAAGCGGGAAGGGCATTAGGGGTTTGACACAGAGGCACGGAGACGCAGAGATCTTTTAAAAGTGTGGCAAACCATATTCACTAGCTCAGGTGTCTTTCCTGCGAGGGTAGGAGTCTGGAAAGTTTTTGATTAACATTTGATAAACACTGCTTTTCTCTGTGCCTTCGTGCCTCTGTGTCAAGATTTTAAAATATCCTGCCCTGTTCGTACCTCCTCTAATCGTTTAAAATCCAGTTTTCCTTAAGGTTTGTCGCCTTCATGTCAAACAGCTCCACTTTACGCATCACCGAAATTTTTTATTCCCTGCAGGGTGAGTCATCGACGGTGGGCTATCCCACGGTATTTATTCGTTTAACCGGTTGCCCTTTGCGCTGCCATTATTGTGATACGGAATATGCCTTTAGTGGCGGTGAGTGGATGCCGCTGGAAGATATTGAAGCCAGGGTTAAGGAATATCGGGTCAAACATATAACCGTTACCGGCGGCGAGCCGCTGGCGCAGAAAGCCAGCCTGCCATTAATGCGGCGGCTTTGTGATCTGGGCTATCAGGTATCACTGGAAACCAGTGGCAGCCTGGATATTTCGGAGGTGGATGAACGGGTGGCGGTGGTTATGGATTTAAAAACCCCGTCATCCGGCGAGATGGAAAAAAATCTGCTGGCCAATATTGGTCATTTGATGATGAATGATGAAGTAAAATTTGTTATCGGTGACCGGGATGATTATGACTGGGCGGTGAATATGCTGGTGGAGCATGAGCTGCCACGCCGCTGCGAGGTTTTATTCTCACCGGTGCAGGGCATGGCGCCCACACAGCTGGCTGACTGGATTATTGAAGATCAGCTACCGGTGCGCTTTCAATTGCAGTTACATAAAATCCTCTGGGGCGATCAGCCCGGTAAGTAAAAGAGTATCAATAGTGAGTAATACAAAACCCAAAGCCGTTGTGCTGTTATCCGGCGGGCTGGATTCGGCCACCGTACTGGCCACCGCCATTGCCGATGGCTATGAATGCTATGCCTTAAGTTTTGATTATGGTCAGCGCCATAAAGCCGAGTTGCAGGCCTCTGATCGTCTGGCCGAAACACTGGGGGCCAAAACCCATAAAACCCTGAGTCTGGATTTAGGTCAGCTGGGAGGTTCGGCCTTAACCGATAGTACAATCGAAGTGCCCACTCACCCCAGTGAAGGCATTCCGGTGACCTATGTACCGGCGCGCAATACCATCTTTTTATCCTATGCGCTGGCCTGGGCGGAAATCCTGCAGTCGGGTGATATTTTTATCGGAGTGAATGCGGTGGATTATTCCGGCTACCCGGACTGTCGTCCTGAGTATATTGAAGCCTATGAGCGCATGGCCAATCTGGCCACCAAGGTGGGGGTGGAAGGCCATAAAATGACTATCCATACGCCGTTGATTGAGCTTAGCAAGGCGGAAATTATTCAGCTGGGTCTGTCCAGAGGGGTGGATTATGCCATGACAGTATCCTGCTATGCGGCAGATGAAACCGGGGCCGCCTGCGGTGAGTGTGATTCCTGTCGCCTGCGCGCCAAAGGCTTTGCGGATGCGGGTGTGGCCGATCCCACTCGCTATAGAAAATAATTGAATTCTGATACTTGTTTTTTAAAACGGTTCAGGTAATATACGCAGCCTTTCCAGCGGCATCACATGAGGCGCTGGGAAGCATCCTCCGAATATGGGCCGTTAGCTCAGTTGGTAGAGCACCGGACTTTTAATCCGATGGTCCCGCGTTCGAGTCGCGGACGGCCCACCATATTCTTAAAGGCCCGGCAGATTGCCGGGCCTTTTTTATGCTCGAAATAGACCCGCGGCGCAACTGATGGCGTATTCGTAAAAAACGGGCAGGTCGGGTTGAGCATCTTAAGCTGACAAAAACCACAGCCCTCGGGCTGGAAAGCTCAACCCGAGCTACACGATTACAGCTCTACCCGGCCTTGTATATAGTCAGTCGGTGTTAGGCGCTTTTCGCCGTAACCCGACAAGACCCATATCGGGTTAAAGGCTCAACCCGACCTGCACTGTATTTACCAGCCCCAGCCGGGGCCGCCCCATCCACCGTGATAAGCATAAGGCGCTCCATAAGCCGGGTATCCTCCATAACCATAGGCGGGATAGCCGCCATATCCATAGCCATAAGGGGAATAGGGATAGCCACCGTAGCCATAGCCGGGATATGCATAAGGGTAGGGGCCGTAATAGTCATTATCATCAAACATTTCTTCTGCCCAGTACATGGGCGTCCATACCGGGTAGGGGTTCCAGTCGCCCCAGCCGTTATTGCCCCACCAGGCAAAACTTGAGG
>JALTRC010000243.1 GCA_026998145.1 Gammaproteobacteria bacterium | reverse complement strand
GATGAATGGATCAGGGCTGCGGATGTCTGAGCCTGCTTTTTGGCGAGTTCCGCAGACCCCATTCAGCACTTGCTGATTTCAGGGAACCCGCAGGGCTGTGGATGCCAGGGCGGCGTTTTCTTGCCTACTTCTTTATCGCTGTTGATAAAGAAGTAGGTCGCCAGCAGGCGAAACCACAAAACCAAACCTTGCAATACTGCCCCAGTAAACATCAAAAAAATAATAATAAAAACAAACCCTTTAAATCCCCCTCTCTTTTCGTTAAGTTAAACCCATGAAAGAAGCAGTCATCCTGGTACACGGTTTATGGACTAACGGCATGGAGATGTGGCGTTTGCGCCAGCATCTGTCCAGTGCTGGCTACGATTGCTATTTGTTTCATTATTCCAGCATGCGATCCTCCCCGGAAGAAAACGCACAGCGCCTGAATGAATATGCAAAATCCCTCAGTGCGCCGGTGGTGCACTTTGTCTGTCACTCACTGGGTGGTCTGGTGGTGCTGCATTTGTTTGATCAGCATCCCACGCAAAAACCGGGGCGGATTGTGTTACTGGGAACACCCGTCAATGGCAGTATGGTGGCGCAGCGATTGTATAAAAATAAACTCACCCGCTGGCTGCTGGGGCGTAGTGTGGATGATCTGGCTTCCGGTCATCCTCACTGGTTTAGCTGGCGGGATCTGGGCATTATTGCCGGTACTCTGCCCATTGGTGCAGGGATATTGCTGGGTGGTTTGAAAGGCGCCAATGATGGCACGGTGGCGGTTGATGAGGCGGTACTCCATGGGGCGACGGATTTTATTACCCTGCCGGTGAGTCATACAGGTTTGTTGTATTCCGAGCAGGTGGCGGTACAGGTGGTGACTTTTTTGCGGGCCGGAAAATTCGGTGATGAGGCAATGAACCTGTTGCTGGATGCGGCTGGATAGTTTCATGCAACAGCGAGAAGGTTGCAAACATTCACCTTTCTGTGTGTCTTTGAGCCTCTGTGTTAAAGCATCTAAATCCCAATCTTTCCCTTAATATGCACCCCCTTGAGTGGTAGACTCTCTGCACATTTTGAGTATCCGTTTTATGAGGTTCCCATGGCAGGTCATAGTAAGTTTGCCAATATCAAACACCGCAAGGCGGCGCAGGATAAAAAGCGCGGCAAGATTTTTACCAAGTTAATTCGTGAAATTACCGTAGCGGCCAAGGCTGGCGGTGATGCGGACAGTAATCCCCGTTTGCGCCTGGCGATTGATAAGGCCCTTGGCGCCAATATGACCAAGGACACCATTGAGCGGGCCATTAAGCGGGGCACGGGTGAAGGGGATGACACCAACTTTGATGAGATCCGTTACGAGGGCTATGGTCCCGGCGGCACGGCGGTGATGGTGGATTGCCTGACCGATAATCGCAAGCGTACCGTGGCCGAAGTGCGCCATGCCTTCAGTAAAAGTGGCGGTAATCTGGGCACCGATGGTTCGGTGGCCTATATGTTTAAAAAAACCGGCATACTCAGCTATCCACCGGGCAGTGATGAAGATGCCATTATGGAGGCAGCACTGGATGCCGGTGCCGATGATGTGGTGGTCAATGATGATGGCAGCATCGATGTACTCACCGCGCCGGAAGATTTTATGAATGTAAAAGAGGCCATGGAGGCTGCCGGCCTGGGCGCGGAAAATGCCGAGGTGATTGAAAAGGCGGAAAACATGATTCATGTGGAATTTGATGATGCAGAAAAAATCATGCGCCTGATCGATATGCTGGAAGATCTGGATGATGTACAGGAAGTTCACTCCAATGCCGACTTCTCCGATGAGGTAATGGCGCAGCTCAATGACAGCTAATGCTATTCGCATACTGGGCATAGATCCCGGCTCCCGCAAAACCGGTTATGGCATTATTGATTCCGACGGGGTGAATAGCCGCCATGTGGCCAGTGGCTGTATTTATGTAAAAGGGGAGTCTCTACCCCAGCGGCTGGGGGATATTTTCCAGCGGGTCAGCGAGCTGGTGGCGGAATATCAGCCGGCTGAAATGTCTATTGAAGAAGTGTTTGTTAACAAGAACGTCAACTCGGCCATGAAGCTGGGGCAGGCCAGGGGAGCGGCAATTTGCGCCGCCGTGCAGCAGGGGCTGGTAGTGAGTGAATATGCCCCCAAGGCGGTGAAAAGTGCCGTAGTGGGCAGTGGTAATGCCAGCAAGGAACAGGTGCAGCATATGATGAGCATGCTGCTGAAACTGGATGAGACATTACAGGAGGACCAGGCGGATGCGCTGGGAATTGCCTTATGTCATGCCCATAACTTCAGGCTGGCGGGTAAAATAGCCATGCCATCCCGGCGGCGGAGTCGGGGACGGTGGTTATAAAGTTAAAAGTTATAAACTTGTATGTCATTTCCGCGCAGGCGGGAATCTAAATAGCTTGTAAGATAGATTTCTGGATTTCCGCCTACGCGGGAATGACAGAGAGTAAAGTAGCTCGGGTTAGGCTTTTTAACCCGGCAGCATGGTTGTTGGCTTACGGCAAAAAATGCCTAAGCCAACCTACAAACTAAAGACTAAAAAATGATCGGTCGATTAAAAGGCAAAATACTGCAAAAACTCCCCCCCCAGCTACTCATTGATGTCATGGGTGTCGGCTATGAAGTGGATGCGCCCATGTCCACTTTTTATCAACTGCCGGATAAGGGAGAAGAAGTCGTGTTGCACACCCATCTGGTGGTGCGGGAAGATGCCCAGCTGCTGTATGGCTTTTATTCACTGGCGGAGCGGGCGCTGTTTCGTCAGCTGATCAAAATCAACGGGGTGGGGCCGCGGCTGGCACTGACCATTTTATCGGGCATGAATGCCAGTGAGTTTGTGCTTTGTGTGCAGGATAATGATGTGGCCGCACTGGTGCGCCTGCCGGGTATTGGCAAAAAAACCGCCGAGCGACTGGTGATTGAATTGCGGGATAAACTGCAGGGGGATTTGCCGGAGGCCACGGCCGGTGCATCCATGCCGGTGCCCGAGCGCAATGTATCCAGCCCTACGTCTGATGCGGTCAGCGCCTTGATCGCATTAGGTTATAAACCCCAGGAAGCCAGTAAAATGGTGCGGGCAGTGGATACCGCCGATGTTACCACCGAGGAAATAATCCGTTTAAGTTTGCAGGCGGCAGCAAAAAAATAATATGAACGAAGAACGATTAATCAGTGCCGATAGCCGCCGTGATGATGAAAGCATCGATCACGCGATCCGACCCAAATTTCTTAAAGACTATTCCGGCCAGCCGGCGGTCAGCGAGCAGCTGGAAATTTTTATTCCGGCGGCAAAAGGCCGCGGCGAGGCGCTGGATCATGTGCTGATATTCGGCCCCCCCGGTCTGGGTAAAACCACTCTGGCTCATATTCTGGCCAATGAAATGGGCGTCAATCTGCGCCAGACCTCCGGCCCGGTGCTGGAAAAGCCCGGCGATCTGGCCGCATTGCTCACCAATTTAGAACCCCATGATGTGCTGTTTGTGGATGAAATTCACCGCCTCAGCCCGGTGGTGGAAGAAGTGCTTTACCCGGCCATGGAAGACTACCAGCTGGATATTATGATTGGCGAAGGGCCGGCGGCACGTTCCATTAAACTGGATTTGCCCCCCTTTACCCTGGTGGGCGCCACCACCCGTGCAGGCTCTTTAACTTCACCTTTGCGGGATCGCTTCGGCATTGTATTGCGGCTGGAGTTTTACAATATTGAGGACCTTAGTCATATTGTAAAACGCTCGGCGCATATTCTGGATGTGTTCATTGATGATGCAGGGGCAGGGGAGATTGCCCGCCGCGCTCGGGGGACTCCCCGTATTGCCAATCGTTTATTACGCCGGGTGCGGGATTATGCCCAGGTGAAAGCCAATGGACAGATCAATGCACAGGTGGCGGCCAGCGCGCTGGATATGCTGAAAGTGGACTCTTTTGGTTTTGATAATATGGATCGCAAACTGCTGTTGACCATTATCGAAAAATTTGGCGGCGGCCCGGTGGGAGTCGAGAATCTGGCAGCCGCCATTGGTGAAGAACGGGATACCATCGAGGATGTGATTGAGCCTTATTTAATTCAGCAGGGTTTTTTAATGCGCACGCCACGGGGGCGGGTGGCAACAGCCAATACCTATCGGCATCTGGGGCTGAAAATACCGGAGAATCAGCAGAGTGATGATTTGTTTGGGGATGAATAAGGCTGATTAAAACCTGTTCACAATCACAGGAATTTAAAGTCTGTAAAATGGCCAGAGCAAAAATAATTTCAATAAAGATAAACAGCTGGGGCTCCCTGGAGTATGGGCGTATCCATAGAGAAAAGCTCATTCCCGCCTGCGCGCACTACTGTCCGGAATAAAAAAATCGATGCGTTAAAAAAGGTTGTAGATCCAGGTTTTAAGGGTTAAAACCCTGTTTGCAGACTTAAAAAACAAGGATCTACAACATGTATA
>JALTRC010000242.1 GCA_026998145.1 Gammaproteobacteria bacterium | reverse complement strand
CAGGCAGCAGCAACGACTGAAGCAAACCTGCTAGCCGATAATCTGCCTGCCTTTAAAAACCTGCCGGTACTGGCCGATGAAGATGGTGACCCAACCGATGCACAGGCCACTTATACCTTAACGGCTACACCTGATGTTAATATCACCATCGAAGCACCCGGCACCAGCTGGAATACCACCATGCTCCGTTATAATGGTCTGCAATTACCGCCGGTCATTAAAGTCAATCGGGGTGATGCCATGACCCTGAATCTGGTTAATGAGCTGGATGCCGATACCACAATTCACTGGCACGGTTTTAAAATCCCCGGCGATCAGGACGGTGGCCCGGACTTCCCTGTTACGGCCGGCGGCAGCAAAACCTATCAGTTCACCATGCAACAACCCGCCGCTTCATTATGGTTCCATCCTCACCCGGATATGAAAACCGGCGAACAGGTTTACCGTGGGCTGGCCGGTGTGTATTTACTGGATGATGCCATCAGCCAGCAGCTGGTTGCCGATAAAAATCTACCGGCTTCTGATTATGATATTCCCATGCTGATTCAGGATCGACGTTTCGCCGATGAAGTTAGCGGCTCAAAAGAACTGTTGTATATGGACAAACCGATGGATGCCGATGGCATGTATGGGGATGATATTTTAGTCAATGGCGTTAAGCTGCCTAAACTGGATGTGGAAACCCGTCAGTATCGTTTCCGCATTTACAATACCTCCAATGCTCGCACTTATGATTTTGCCTTGCATGATGGCAGCAACTTTACGGTTATTGGCACCGATGGCGGCCTGCTGGAAACGCCGGTGGTGACGAATCATATTATGCTGGGCGCGGCTGAACGGGCTGAAATTGTTATCGACTTTTCCCAGTACAGTGTCGGCGATAAAGTGATGTTAATCAGCCGGCCATTTAATGGCAGCGCCATGATGGCCATGAACGGCATGGGGGGTATGGATATGTCAAACATGGGCGGCATGAATAATATGCAGTCCATGAGTGGAAACAATGCTTCAGCCGATATGGGTTACACCCTGTTAAATGGTATGCGCACCGATATTATGCGTTTTGATATTGCCACTGCTGTAACAGATGATGTGACTTTATACAGCCAGCTTCCTGCCAATGCGGATATTATTACCGAGCGTTTAACAGAAGCGGATGCGGATAAAACACGTAACTTTATTATGAGCATGGACATGAGCAGCATGAGTAGTGGCGGTGCCATGAAGTTTGT
>JALTRC010000241.1 GCA_026998145.1 Gammaproteobacteria bacterium | reverse complement strand
GTATAGGGTCTCCATTATCATCGACTGCCGGAATGGTTACCAGGCGATCCACTAACACACCTCCCGCCAGTTCCTGAAAATTATCATTGAAAAACAGTTCCCGGTAGGATTCGATATGCTGCCCTTCCTCATCGGACACATCACCCGTCAAATCCAGCTGAGCATCTGGCACTCTGGCTGCGCCAGCCGCATCTTTAGTTGTATGGCAACTAATACAGGCGCCTGTTGGTCTGTCCAGCTCCCAGATGGGCTGAATATGATCGATATAATTGATAACGATTCGACAGGTTGCATCCCAGTCATCTTCGCAGGCAGAGGGTACCGGTGCCAGTGTCTGTAAGCCATTCGTGCCTGTGTAATCAAAGGAAAAAGCAGCATCTGGCGACCTGACATCCGGATCTGTCCAGACATCTGTATAAGCAACATTGACACTGGGTGTTATTGCAGTATCAATATTATTAGCGGCCTGAGTTCGGCGTAGAACCTCAGCCATGGTATCCCCTGCATCGGCAAAATAAGGGCTGCCTGTTACCGGGTCTTTTGTATTGGGATAGATAAAGCCATCACTCGGTGCACCCGCATAAATTGATGGCGCCTCAGCATCCCGGCGTCCATGAGGCAATGGCAAAGGCGCATTATCCCCTCCTGGATGCGTATGACAACCTGTACACTTCAGTGTGTCGCCGGCATTAAGCTGCAACCAGTTTTCATGCCGCACTGAGCCAATACGCCGGGCATTCTTATCAAGAATATCAAAATAAAAAGCCACATTGGCCGGCACTTTTACCAGTACAGAACCATCCGGCTGTATGGGTGCATAGCCAATAATTTCTTTCATGCCCAGGCGGCGAGCCCGGCCAAAGGCCCGGCCGGATAAATTAGGGGGATCAGTCAGATCAGGATCACGGCGATCTGGCAGGCCTACTGCTTTTACAATGCGAATAAATCTGGCTGGACGCTGATCAGCCAGTACCTGCGCAGGATCTCCCATTGAGAGTAAGTCGGTCACACCTGAGTCTGTACATAAATTCCGGAAGCAGCCATTAAAATTACCGTCACCAAAATCATATACGCTACGAATATTAAGCAGCCCAACACCTTCAGACACCAGACTATCATCCAGCTCTGCGGCAGATTTTCCCTGATTAATAGGCGGACGGGTGCTCGGTTGCATGGCAACCACATCATTTATAAACAGGCCTGGCTCAGCTAATACTATAGGCTTCTCGGTAT
>JALTRC010000240.1 GCA_026998145.1 Gammaproteobacteria bacterium | reverse complement strand
TCACAGCCAAAATCGATAAAGTCATCTTCATTTATCAGCTTAACCTGTACTGCATGTTCAATAAAACGCCTGTATTCCGCCTCTTCATCTTCAGGCACCAGCCACCATACGGGGTATTTTCCTGCCAGCAATATTGACTCCCCATAAAAACTGTTCAGCAGAAAATATGATGAGAAAAAACTTTTCCTGTGGCGTTTTATTTTTTTAACTAAATCTTTTTCTACAGATAAATAAGCTGTGACTTTTAAACCACGACCTTGCAACCAGCGAACAATTCTATCCAGCTTATCCTGCAATTCATTTAACTGACGGGTTTTAATATTTTCACTATGTATCACCCAGAGCAGAAAGCCATCATCAGTTAAACTGTCCTGTAAAAATACCGACTGAATAATGCAGCGTCTGAGCACGCTTTCCTGCTCATAATGGAACTGTTTATTTAACTGGCCTGCCGCATTTAATACGGTTTTATCAATTTTATATCCGTAAATTCCGGCAGGTGTATCAGGCCCGTTATAACCTGGCAATAGTCGATGATTGATCTGAAACAGAAGCGGAATAAGCTTGATAGCCTGTTGCTGATTTGTATTTGATCGCTCAATCAGATCCTGATGAGCTTTCTGATTCCAGTTTAAATAAGCATCCCTGGCATCTGCAATATTCATTATTTAACATCTCCCTCATCAGGGAAATATTTTTTCATACGCTGAGAAAAAGCAGCCACATCGAAAGGCTTGGCTATATAATCATTAGCCCCGCTTGCCAGTGATTTTTTTACATCATTGACATCGGTACTGGCTGTTAGCATTAAAACAGGCGTTCGTTTCCACAATGGCTTACTTCGAATATGTTCAACCAGTTTAAGACCACTCATTCCCGGCAAACCAATATCCATTAGAACCAGCCTGGGTGGCAACATACTATTAATTAAATTATAAGCCTGTGTTCCATCATCAGCTGTAACGAGTTCAATTTTCTGCCGGCATAACAGGGAACTGACTAACTGGCGAATAACCGAATCATCTTCAATTAGTAACACCACATTTTTATGCGTAAAGCCCACAAGCTGTTTCAGAAAAGCACGGCTATTATAGGGCTTAACAGCATAATCATCGGCGCCACATCGTTTCGCCTTGTTGATTGCTGTTTTATTCTCTGCGCTACTGACAATCATTAATATATATGCTGACGCGCCGATTTTGCTTGCTCTTATTTTTCGGCATACTTCAAAAGCG
>JALTRC010000239.1 GCA_026998145.1 Gammaproteobacteria bacterium | reverse complement strand
CTTTTGTATATTGCCTTCTTTTCTCTGTCATTTTTTCACCTCAGTTAAGTCAAATTATGCTTAACTGGGGTGTACAAAACAATTAGACCACCTCAGCTGCTGTATCCCAGCTTCCCTGATCAGTGCTGTCAGTGATCGATCCATTCGTAATAAAAACATAATCTCCTTTATTTAAAAATATTTCAGAACCATCCTTGAAATATAGTACAGAAGCTTTTTTTTCATCAGCTGATAGATCAAAATCAATATTAACGACTTCCTTACCCAGTTCAAAATTTACCTTTCTTTTTTCAAGATAGCGTCTTAAAGGCCTGACTACAGAATCATACTGATTATACTTTGTTCGCATAACACCACCCAGTTTATACAAACCATCAACCAGGTGAATAAAACGCTTCATATAGCGTCGCATTTCTGCAAGGCTACTCCATTTCTGGAAAGCAAACATTGTTGTCCAGATATACCAGAAATTAGTTTCAAAGAACTCATGGTCAAACCAGTCTTCGATACGCTTATTACCTAATGATTTTTCCGGTACAAAAGTCAGTTTTATTAAATCTGTCTGTTGACTAAAGGATAAGCCATAAGATGATACATCTAGCTTTTTTCCATCTTTAAGAAGCCGAGCTTGCCCATTTGAAACAAAGCGCTCATTAAATTCAAATGATTCATCTCTAACTGAAATATCCGGGTTTTCCAGTGAAGGAATAAATGACAGTAATTCCCAGTAACATTCATAATGTTTTTCATGCATTCGCCCCCCGCGAACAACAAATCCCCTATCTGCATCACCGGCTCCATCTAAAGCCCCTCCGGGTTTGCTATCTTTTTCCAGAATAAAAATATTTTCTCCAGGAATACCGGCATCTTTTTCTAAATAGACGGCACTGGCAAGACAGGCTATACCACTGCCCACTAAATAAACTTTTGTGTTTTTCAGGTTTTGATCATTTTTAATATTCATTTCCATGCCTTTGGCTTTGATTATGGATGATGTTGTCATGGATTACCCATGAACGAGAATGACTTAGTGTGTATATTTCAGATCCTTCACACACCTTAAAATATAGAGCAAGGGTAGTTAAACTGGTATTTATGTTATTAATATGAAGCATTCTATCCAGCGTTCAAAATACTCCAATGTTTTTAATCCGTCCAGTTTTATGCATGATTATGGATTCGCCTGTGATTGTATTAAGGTTTATACTTAAGGAAGCTCTGAATAATTCATGAACTC
>JALTRC010000238.1 GCA_026998145.1 Gammaproteobacteria bacterium | reverse complement strand
ACTTCCCCATGCTCACCGGGATACAGATACAGATAATCCCGCTGCCAGGGGTCTTTACGCAGTTTCTTTAAATAGCCGCCTTCTTTCCAGTTGGCCGGTACCGGGTCGGATGTGGGCCTTGTCACCAATGCTTCCAGCCCCTGATCGGTGGTGGGATAGGTGTAGTTATCCAGCTTGTATAAATCCAGCGCACTTTCCAGCGCCTGAATATCATTTTTGGCTTTGGTGACACGGGCTTCATCTGTACGGCCCAAAAATTTAGGCGCCACAAAGGTAGCCAGAATACCGATAATCACCACAACCACGATAATTTCAATCAGGGTAAAACCCTGCTGTTTTTTAATATTGCCTTGAATCACTGATAGCTCCATAGAGTGTTAATCGCTAAACTGTCGCACATAATAGCAGATGCGAATCCAAGAGAGTATGACACGACCCACGCCCGCACAACTTAGAAGCCTGATTTTATGGATGGTTCTATTGCTGGCCTGCGTATTGTTTCAGTGGCTGGATTTATCGAACTTACTGCGCTTTGATCGTCAGCTGATTAATGACGGACAATGGTGGCGCTTGATTAGCGGCAATCTGGTGCATCTGGGCTGGAGTCATCTGTGGCTGAATATGGCAGGGCTGGCGCTGGTCGCTGTTTTTTTCAGCCCCTATTACCGGCTGCGGGAGTGGCTGCTACTACTGCTACTGACCAGCCTGTTTGTGGGCCTGGGCCTGTATTTTTTTAATCCCAAACTGCTCTGGTATGTGGGCCTGTCCGGGGTATTGCATGGACTGTTTATTGCCGGTGGCTGGCAGGAGTATCGCCGTTACGGAAAAAGCGGCGGATTATTACTCGCCTTAATAGTAGGCAAGCTTATCTGGGAGCAGTTAGTCGGCCCCATGCCCGGATCGGAAGCGGCCAGTGGCGGGCGGGTAATGGTGGATGCCCATTTGTATGGTGCCATTGCCGGTGTGGTGTTTATTGTTTTGCGATTTATTTATTACCGGGAAAAAACAGCCATAGCCTCATTCTGATGAGCCTGTTTTTATCTTTATTGAGCTGACGAATCCACTGCGTTATTTCACCTGATGACTGGGCCATATCACACAGTTTTTTTCTAAATCTATCATTTATTTTCCCTAAGCCATTGATTTAATTCACTGGCATCAAGCTTGCTTTGTCCATGTTCAAGTCACATGTCATTTTACAAAGTAAAGGTTGTTCATCATGAAAATAAATTCATTCGCATC
>JALTRC010000237.1 GCA_026998145.1 Gammaproteobacteria bacterium | reverse complement strand
GTAATGGATAAACTGGTGCCGCCGGGCTTGCCGATATTGCCGGTAATTAAATTCAGATTATTAATACCCACAACCCCATCGGAGCCGTGTGTACTTTGATTAATGCCCATGGTCCAGATTGACATGGCCTGACCGGCTTTTGCATAAAGCCGCGCCACTGTGCGAATGGTGTCTTCGTCGATGCCGCAAATTTTGGATGCGGATACAGGATCATATTCGGATACCAGCGCTTCAAATTCTTCAAAGCCATTGGTATTGGCTTCAATATAATCCCGATCTTCCAGCCCCTCATTTAAAATCACATGAGCCAGAGCATTTAATAACACCACATCCGTGCCCGGTGTAATAGCCAGATGCATATCGGCAAATTGCGCCAGCATGGTGACCCGGGGATCCACCACAATCAGCGGAAACTTGCGCTTCTCCATGGCCTCCTTCAGACGCCAGTAAATAATCGGATGTTGTTCAGGCAGATTGGAACCAAAGGCAATCAAACAGTCCGTGTGTTCAAAATCTTCATAGCAGCCCGGCGGGCCATCGGAACCGAATGAACGTTTGTAACCGGAAACCGCCGAAGCCATACATAAAGTGGTATTACCATCGTAATTATTGGTACCGATAGCGCCGCGGGTCAGCTTGCCCAGAGTATAAAATTCTTCCGTTAAAATTTGCCCGGTGGAAACCACCGCAAAGGCATCACGACCATATTTTTGTTGAATGTCCTTGATTTTTTCTGCCATGGTGTCCAGAGCAGAATCCCAGCTGGTAGGTTTGTATTCATCAATAATGGAATTACGCACCAGTGGTTTGTCACCACGGCCATCGGTTTTAAACAACTCGTGTTCAAAGATACCTTTAATGCATAGCTTGCCCCGGTTGACATCGGCGCCGCCAACCCCGCGGCTGGAAACCGCCTCGCCTTTTTCATTGATACCCACCTCAATGGAACAGCCGGTAGAACAATAACCGCAGGTGGTATATTTCCATTCAACAACACCTTTATCGGCAATCTTGACGGGATTTTTTTTACGACGGCCAAATAACATGAGGGACTCCGGGGGTTAAGCAGTTATAAATTTAAAAACGTCTAGCGTAAATACACGATTTGTCATGCCCGCGCAGCGGGAAGCCAGTTTTTAACGCCAGGCCTGGTTTTAATAAACAGTTGTCATTCCCGCGTAGGCGGGAATCCAGAAACCATTATTAACCAGCCGAAAACTGGATGCCCGCCTGCGCGGGCATGACAATGTAAATGGTTAAGAAAACATTTGCTTTCATTTGCGTTTATTCGCGTACATTAGCGGACAAATGCTTTTCCATTTTTTACACATCAATAAAAATAACACCATTCTCAACTTTAGTTTCATAATGCCCGGTACAGCCTTCATCCGGTGCCTGTGCTTCACCGGAAGCCAGATCAATTTTCCAGTTATGCAGCGGACAGGTTACGGTTTGACCGTGCACAATCCCCTGAGATAATTTGCCCTGTTTGTGGGGACAACTGTCATTTAATGCAAAGACTTCATCGTTGGCATTACGAAATACCGCAATATCCGTTTCACCGTTTTTAACAATACGAGCACCCAGTGCAGGAATATCTTCCAGCTTACCGACTTCTACCCAATTTGACATGTGTGTTTACCTTTTAAATTCTGTATTCTACTTAAGTCTGTCATATCTGCTTTTACAGAAATGACAGATATAAAAATAAATTAGCCAATAACTTTTAATGGTGTAAATTCGTATGCTTCAACACCATTAATGGAACGCTCGGTCCAGGGGTCAACCTGTGAACGTGTCACTTCCTGTGAATACTTAAAGCGTTCCGCCAGCTCTTTGCGCTTCTCGGCATTATCGACAATGTTTTCTTTTACATAGCTAAAACCAACACGCTCAATCCATGGAGCCGTACGTTCCAGATAACGGGCTTCTTCACGGTATAACTGAACAAAGGCCGCGGCATATTCCAGCACTTCTTCTTCGGTTTCCACATTGCACAGTAAATCCGTTGCACGCACTTTAATACCGCCGTTACCGCCGATATGTAATTCATAACCGGAATCGACACACACCACACCAAAGTCTTTAATGGTGGCTTCTGCGCAGTTACGGGGACAGCCGGATGCAGCCATCTTGAATTTATGTGGCATCCAGGAACCCCAACTCATCTGTTCCAGTTTAATACCCAGACCGGTTGAGTCCTGCGTACCAAAGCGGCACCATTCCTTGCCCACACAGGTTTTAACCGTACGCAATGCCTTACCATAGGCATGGCCGGATACCAGGCCTTCTTCATTCAAATCTTTCCAGATTAAAGGTAATTGTTCTTTGCTTATGCCGTACAGGCCAATACGCTGACCGCCAGTCACATGCACGGTTTCCAGATCATATTTTTCCGCCGCATTGGCAATGGCGCGCAATTCTTTCGGTGTGGTCATACCGCCCCACATGCGAGGGATAACCGAATAGGTACCATCTTTCTGAATATTGGCGTGGGCACGCTCATTAATAAAGCGGGACTGTGGATCATCCTGGGCTTCTTTGGGCCAGGTGCTAATCAGATAATAATTCACCGCCATACGACAGGCCGCGCAACCATTATCGGTTTTCCAGTTCAGGGTTTTAAATACACTGTCGATACTGGTGAGTTTCTGTTTGCGGATTTCTTCGCGCACCTGATCGTGGGTATGGTTAGTACAACCACATAAAGGTGCGGCTTCCGGCGCTTCGTAATCACTACCTAAAGTGAATTCCAGTAACTGTTCAACCAGACCAGTACAGGAACCACAGGATGAAGAGGCCTTGGTATGGGCGCGAACTTCTTCTAATGTAAACAGACCGTTTTTACTGATGGCTTCAACCACTTCCCCTTTGGTCACACCATTACAACCACAGATTTCTGTGTCGTCAGTCATGTCCGCAACCACATTACCACCGTGACCGGAATCACCCAGATGTCCCTGACCAAACATCAAAGCATCACGAATATCCGATACATTGGTTGCTTCGCGCATCAGCTGGAAGTACCAGGCACCATCGATGGTATCGCCGTATAAAACGGCGCCGATAATTCTGTCATCCCGGATAACAATCTTTTTATAAATACCCCGGGAGGCATCACGCACCACAATATCTTCGGTTGTGTCGTCTCCCATAAAATCACCGGCGGAAAACAGATCAATACCGGTCACTTTCAGCTTGGTTGAAGTCACCGAGCCTTCGTATTTACCAATACCGAATTCGGCCAGATGATTGGCGCAGACTTTTGCCATTTCAAATAAAGGCGCTACCAGACCGTAGGTTTCACCACGGTGCTGCACACACTCACCAATGGCGTAAATTTTGGGATCGTAAGTTTGCAGGGTATCGTCCACCACAATACCCCGTTCACAATGCAGGCCGATTTTCTTGCCCAGCTCGATATTGGGGCGAATACCCACAGCCATCACCACAATATCCGCATCAAGTTCTGAGCCATCGGCGAACTTGATACCTTCGACTTCATCTTTACCTAAAATTTCAGAAGTGGAGGCTTTTAATTTGAACTTCATGCCCTGCTCTTCCAGGGATTTTTTCAGCATCTCGCCGGACACGGGGTCCATCTGGCGTTCCATCAGCCAGTCCATTAAATGAATAACGGTAACATCCATGCCCTGCTTCATTAAGCCATTGGCCGCTTCCAGACCTAACAGACCACCACCAATCACCACAGCCTTTTTCTTGTTTTTTGCCGCTTCCAGCATCATATCCACATCGTGAATATCACGGAAGCTGATCACGCCGGGAAGATCTTTACCGGGAACCGGAATAATAAAAGGCTCAGAACCGGTGGCGATTAACAGACGATCATATTCCGCTTCTGTCCCATCATCACCGATGACCTTGCAGGCACTGCGATCCACATCGGTCACTTTTACGCCTTTATGCAGGGTAATGTTATTGTCTGCATACCATTGCAGATCGTTCAGCATAATGTCGTCTATGCCCTTTTCACCGGCCAGCACGGGGGATAACAAAATACGGTTATAGTTACCGTAAGGCTCAGCGCCGAAGACAGTAATATCAAATTTTTCCGGGGCAATTTTCAGCAGCTCTTCAACTGTGCGCATGCCTGCCATGCCATTACCAATAACAACCAGTTTTTGTTTCATTCGTGGGGACTCCAAAGTGGGGCAAAATATTAGATGACAGTAAAGCAATCACCATGCCAACTCATATTTTTTAGTTTATATAGCTGATATATATGGTTTTTTTAATAAAGACCTGACCATGCACTAACACATGGCAGCTTATTGATGCACCAAATGTGTGCGTTGCACTCAATTAAAGCAAATAAGACTATGCTAATAAACATTACTGAATACAAGGTTTAAATCAATAAAACAGCCGATAACGAAACCGTCTATTTTACAACAGCTTAGCTGCTCTCTTCATACTATAACGGGGGTTTTATTTCATCGGGCGGCTTCAACAGTGCAAGCCCCCGGATGT
>JALTRC010000236.1 GCA_026998145.1 Gammaproteobacteria bacterium | reverse complement strand
AGCAAACCATTATAGAAGCGGCGGCCTGTTCCGATATGGTCATAACCTCCGGCGGCGCATCGGTGGGGGAAGCGGATTATATCAAAGTGATTCTGGATGAAATCGGTGAAGTGGATTTCTGGAAAATTGCTATGAAACCGGGCAAACCACTGGCTTTTGGCAAAATTAACAGCACATTATTCTTTGGCCTGCCTGGCAACCCGGTTTCTGCCATGGCCACTTTCTACCAGTTTGTACAGCCCAGCCTGAAACGTCTGGAAGGTGAAACGGATTTTGACAATATCCAGTTACAGGCCCGTACAGTTTCGGATTTACGCAAACAACCGGGGCGTAAGGATTTTCAGCGGGGAATATTCTCGGTTGATGAAAACGGTGATCTGATTGTCAGTACTACGGGTATCCAGGGTTCCCATATGCTCAGTTCCATGTCCCAGGCCAACTGTTTTATTGTACTGGATCGTGAAGCGGGCAATATTAGTGCGGGTGCGACGGTAAATATTCAGCCTTTTAATGACTTAATATAGGACTAAATCTTTGACGCGAAGTCGCAAAGGACGCGAAGCCTTGTGGGTTATTGGGTCTAATATGTAAATTCTTTCGACGTAGTAATCTATCCAGAGATTCTTTAAACATAACACAGAACTTTGCGTCCTTTGCGCCTCTGCGTCAATGCTTTTAAAAAAACACAAAAAAGCCACCCCGAAGGGTGGCTTTTTAACGCTCAAACGAAAAAACAGGCTTATTTCTTAGCGCGCTTCTTACGTTTTTTAGGCTTCAGAGACTTTTCAATCTTGGCCATCTGAGTTTTAGTCCATTTATCAACAAATTTGGCAACGGCGGCTTCTTTAGCTGCTGCCATCTTCAGAATCGCCTGCTCACGCTTTGCTGCAATAGCCAGTTCTTCTTTGGCTGCCTTTAATGCATCCTGAACACTGGAGATTTTATCTTTCAGCTGCTGCTTAAGAGCGGCCTGCTTTTGAGCAGCGGCTTTTTTCTTTGCTGCCATTTCTTTCTTTTTAGCTGCTGCGGCTTTTTTCTTAGCTGCTGCGGCTTTCTTTTTGGCTGCCGCTGCTTTCTTTTTAGCTGCTGCTGTTGATTTAGCTGCTACTTTTTTCTTAGCAACGACTTTCTTTTTAGCTGCTGCTTTTTTCTTAACAACTTTACGTTTTGTAGCAACTGCTTTCTTTACAACTTTTTTCTTAGCTTTTGGACGAGCCATGTGTCATTCCTCTTCGTGGTTTGAT
>JALTRC010000235.1 GCA_026998145.1 Gammaproteobacteria bacterium | reverse complement strand
CCTGCGGTTGCAGGCAGGCCGGCGGGAATCCACACGCAGTTATCGGCAATGGCGTCATCAATTTTCAGGGGCAGATACAGCTGTGCATCCCCCTGTTTTACTTTCACCCGGCTGGCATCCGCAAGGCCGGCCGACTGGGCCAGCTGGCTATTGATGACCGCATAAGCCTGATCCGCATCACGGGTTTTCTGTAATGCGCTGGCCCGGCGCACCAGTGAATCGGTGGCATATAAAGGCACATCCCCCATACGCTGCAGGCCATCGCCTGCACTGGCCGCCAGCGTCTGGCCGTGCCTGACGCTGTTATCCAGATTAATATCCAGACACTGCTGTTTTAACTCATCTTTGACTTCCCGGGATGACATATAGTCAAAGCCATCCAGATTCAGCAGATTGCCCAACACTCGCAGAATCTTCCAGCCGGGACGGGACTCGCCCAAGGGCTTTGTTGCCCCCTTGAAACCCTGCCAGAAACCCTCGGCATTCACATGGGTGCCGGAGGTTTCCGCAAAACCGGCCAGTGGCAGAATCACATCCGCATAATCCTGCATGCTCTGGGTCATATAGGGGCTGATGACCAGCACAAAGTCAGCGGCTTTGGCTGCCGCCAGTGCCTGCCCGGAGGCATTACAGTCCAGCTCCGGCTCCAGATTAAATATTATCAGCGCCTTGCGGGGGCTGCTCAGTAAATCGGCGGCATGTGAGCCGGCCACCGATGCTCTCTGCCCTGCCGGGCCGCGGTGAGGCACTGCGCCTGCCAGCCAGGCCGCTGCACTATTGGCCTGTGGCAATATGCCCAGCGTGCCGTTAGAGGCGTTGGCAATCACATCCGCCAGCTGGCGAATGGCCGCCGCCTGGGGGTGCATGGCGGCAATATTGCCCAGCAGCACCAGCTTATCGCCGTCCTGCTTCAGGCTCTCGGCTATGGCCTTGTGGCTGTCTGTGGGGCTGGCGGCTTTTACAATATCCGCCACCTGTGCCGGCAGCTCCCCACCCAGACACTGGGCAATGGCGGCCAGCTCAGAGAGCATATCGGCTGATACACACTCCCCGGCCACCGGCAGATTCCAGTCAAAGGCGCGAGGATTGACAAAACTGATTGCCGCCCCGTGATGCACGGCGGCCTTGCGCAGACGATGGGCAATCATGGGCTGATCCTTGCGCAGATTGGAGCCAATCACCAGCGCAGATTTCAGCTGTTCCAGCGCGGCTATATCCATGCCCAGCCAGGGCATGACCGGCGCATCATCCTGATCGGAAAAATCCGCCTGACGGAAACGGTGATCAATATTGCCGCTGCCCAGCGAGCGAGTCAGCTTCTGCATTAAATACAGCTCTTCCAGAGTCGCAGTGGGCGACACCCAGCTGGCCAGCTGATCCGGGCTGTTTTCATCAATAATCTTTTTAATGCCACCGGCGGCAGCCTGCAGGGCTTCATCCCAGTCTGCCTCCTGCCATTCCCCGTTTTGTTTCATCATGGGACGCTGCAGGCGATCATCCGCATAGAGCCCCTGATAGCTGTAACGGTCACGGTCGGACAGCCATACTTCATTCAGCGCCTCATTTTCACGGGGCACCACGCGGGTCACCTTATCGCGGAAAGTGTGGATATAAATATTGGAGCCGACGCAGTCATGGGGGGCAATGGAGCCATGTTCGATCAGCTCCCAGGCACGGGCCGAGAAACGGGAGGGTTTGGCGGTCAGAGCGCCCACCGGGCATACATCAATGACATTGCCGGATAATTCCGAATCCACGCTCTTTTCAATAAAGGTGCCAATCACCATGCGGTCACCCCTATCGGTAGCGCCCAGCTCCCGCATTCCGGCAATTTCCTCACCAAAACGCACACAGCGGGTACACTGAATACAGCGGGTCAGCTCGGTGGAAATCAGCGGGCCTATGTCCTTATCAAACACCACCCGTTTGGCATCTGTATATTGGGAGACATCATTACCAAAGCCCACGGAAATATCCTGCAATTCACACTCGCCACCCTGATCGCAAATGGGGCAGTCCAGGGGGTGATTGATCAGCAAAAATTCCATCACCGCCTTTTGTGCGGCTATGGCCTTGGGTGATCTGGTGTGCACCACCATGCCATCCATGACCGGCGTGGCGCAGGCTGGCATAGGCTTGGGGGCTTTTTCCACTTCCACCAGACACATGCGGCAGTTGGCGGCAACCGAGAGTTTTTTGTGATAACAGAAACGGGGCACATGGATATTCTGTTCATCCGTAACGGAAATCAGTGTGCTGCCTTTTAAGGCTTTGACTTCAACGCCGTCAATTGTGATGGTGACCATTTCGTTAGGCATTATTCCACCCCAACCATGCTGCGTTTGTGTTCAATATAGTATTCAAATTCATGGCGAAAATGTTTGATAAAGCTGCGCACTGGCATGGCCGCCGCATCCCCCAGGGCGCAAATGGTGCGACCTTCGATCTTGCTGGCCACATCGTCCAGCTTATCTAAATCCTCCGGCAGCCCTTTGCCTTCTAAAATGCGGGTTAACATGCGGTACAGCCAGCCGGTGCCTTCACGGCAGGGGGTGCACTGGCCGCAGGATTCCGAATGGTAAAAGCGGGATAGGCGGTGCAGCACCTTCACCATATCAGTGGTTTCATCCATGACAATCACTGCACCGGAACCCAGCATGGAGCCCACCTTGGTAATGGAGTCATAATCCATGGTGCACTGCATCATGTCATCGGCCGGCACTACTGGCACCGAGGAGCCACCGGGGATAACCGCTTTCAGCTTGCGGCCATCTTTTACACCACCGGCCATTTCCAGCAGGTCTTTAAAGGGTGTGCCCATATTGATTTCAAAATTACCCGGCTTGTTGACATGGCCGGAGACGGAAAAGCATTTCACCCCGCCCGCATTTTCCACCCCCAGTTTGGCAAACCACTCGCCCCCATTGCGCACAATACTGGGTACAGAGGCTAAAGATTCCGTGTTATTGATGGTAGTGGGCTTGCCATACAGCCCCACATTGGCGGGGAATGGGGGCTTGAAGCGGGGCTGGCCTTTTTTACCTTCCAGAGATTCCAGCAGGGCGGTTTCCTCACCACAGATATAAGCGCCGGCGCCCAGAGAACCATAGAGATCAAAATCCACTCCGGAGCCTAAAATATTCTTACCCAGAAAGCCGTTTTCATAGGCTTCTTTTACCGCCTGCTCAAAATGCTCAAACGGCTCGTCCATAAACTCGCCACGCATATAGTTGTAACCCACGGTGGCGCCAATGCAGTAACCGGCAATGGCCATGCCTTCTACCAGCGCATGGGGATTAAAGCGCAGAATATCCCGGTCTTTACAGGTGCCAGGTTCCGATTCATCGGAGTTACATACAATGTATTTCTGCCCCGGTGCTGTGCGGGGCATAAAGCTCCACTTCAGGCCGGTGGGAAAGCCCGCACCCCCACGGCCCCGCAGGCCGGAAGCCTTGACTATTTCAATCACATCTTCCGGTGGAATTTTTTCATCCAGAATTTTACGCCATGCCTGATAACCACCTACTTTCAGGTAGTTTTCATAAGACCATTGCTGATCTTCAAACTGCAATGTTGCGTAGCAGACTTCGTTGGCCATGCTTACTCCAGACTATCAATAATCTCATCCACCTTTTCCGGGGTGAGATCTGTGTAATATTTGTGGTTCACCTGCATCATGGGGCCACCGGCGCAGGCTGCCAGACATTCTTCTTCCACCTTCAGGTAGATACGCCCGTCCGGAGTGCTCTCCCCCAGTTTGATACCCAGCTTGTTTTCCAGATGGCTGACAATGGTGTCCGACCCCATCAGCATGCAGCAGACATTGGTGCACACGGCGATATTGTGGCGCGCCACCGGTTGCAGCTCATACATGGAATAAAAACTGGCCACCTCATAAACCTCGATAGGCGCCAGATCCAGATAGGCGGCGACCGCATCCATCAGCTCGGTGGTCAGATAGCCCTTGTTCTGATGCTGGGCGGCGCGCAGGGCAGCCAGCAGGGCGGATTTCTTTTTATCTACCGGATAGCGGGCCAGCCAGCTATCAATTTCTTCGCGGGTATGGGCAGATAAAATAGTGTCTGTGTCTGTCATGCTTTATCTACTCTTACCTGTCAATTTCACCGAAAACTATGTCCTGGGTGCCGATAATGGCCACCACATCCGCCAGCATATGACCCCGGGACATTTCATCCAGCGCCGATAAATGGGCAAAGCCGGGGGCACGTATTTTTAAGCGATAGGGTTTATTGGCCCCATCAGAAACCAGATAAATACCAAATTCCCCCTTGGGGTGCTCAACAGCACTATAGGCCTCACCTTCCGGCAGACAAAACCCCTCAGTAAATAATTTAAAGTGGTGAATCAAGGATTCCATATCCGCCTTCATGGCTTCACGCTTTGGCGGTGCTACCTTTAAATCATCGGCCATTACCGGGCCGGGATTAGCCCGCAACCAGTCCACACATTGTTTGATAATACGATTGGACTGGCGCATTTCCTCCATACGCACCAGATAGCGATCATAGGAATCCCCATTGGTGCCCACGGGAATATCAAAGTCCAGCTTGTCATACACCTCGTAAGGCTGCTTTTTACGCAGATCCCATTCAATCCCGGAACCCCGCAGCATGGGGCCGGTAAAGCCCAGTTGCAGCGCCCGCTCAGGTGTGACTATGCCAATATCCACCAGCCGCTGTTTCCAGATACGATTGTCGGTAAGCAGGGTTTCATATTCATCCACATAGCCGGGGAAGCGTTTGGTAAAGTCTTCAATAAAGTCCAGCATGGAGCCGCTGCGGGTTTCATTCAGCCGGTCCACTTCTTTCTGGCTGCGCCATTTGGATGGCAGAAACTGGGGCATGGCATCGGGCAGGTCACGATTCACACCACCGGGGCGATAATAGGTGGCATGTAAACGGGCGCCGGATACTGCCTCGTATAAATCCATTAAATCTTCCCGCTCGCGGAAGGCGTAGAGGAAGATGGTCATGGCGCCCACATCCAGACCGTGGGCACCAATCCATAATAAATGATTCAAAAGGCGGGTAATTTCGTCGAACATGACGCGAATATACTGGGCGCGCTCGGGAACTTCGATACCCAGCAGTTTTTCCATGGCCAGACAATAGCTGTGCTCATTGCACATCATGGACACATAATCCAGACGATCCATATAACCAATGCTCTGGTTATAGGGCTTGGATTCCGCCAGCTTTTCGGTGGCCCGGTGCAACAGACCAATATGGGGATCGGCCCGCTGTATCACTTCCCCGTCCATTTCCAGCATCAGGCGCAACACGCCATGGGCAGCCGGATGCTGAGGACCAAAGTTCAGCGTGTAATTATGAATTTCCGGCATCAGGCTTCATCCTCTTCGGGATTCAAATAACGGTTATCATGGCGAATCACCCGTGGCACCAGCACCCGTGGCTCTATGGAAACCGGCTGGTAAATTACCCGCTTCTGTTCCAGGTCATAGCGCATTTCCACATTGCCGGAGAGGGGAAAATCCTTGCGGAATGGATGTCCCACAAAGCCGTAATCGGTAAGAATACGCCGCAGATCCGGGTGTCCTTCAAAATGAATACCAAATAAATCAAAGGCTTCCCGCTCGAACCAGTCCGCCACCCGCCATACATCCATTACCGAATCCACCATGGGCATGGCATCATCTTCTGTATAGACGCGCAGGCGCAGACGGTGGTTGAGTTTGACAGACAGCAGGTGATACACCACCCCGTAGCGGGGGCGATCCGTATTATGCTCAGGAATATCATCGCCAAACTTCAGGCGACCGTTAGTAGCAGGCTCTACGCCACGACTGAAACCATCGAAGGTGGCCGTATCGGTTTCCCACTCCACCTCACCATAGGCGGAATAGTCCACGCCGCATAGATCGATAAGCTGATCAAAAGCTAAAGATTCATGGTCGCGCAATTGCAGGCACACATCATGCAGATCAGCCGCTGCCACTTCAATGGTCAGCTCACCCACATCTTCCTGCTGGCTGCGTATTTTACCTGACAGGCATTGGCTTAATGCTGCCGATAGTTGTTCGATTCGTGCTGTCATCTTCAACCAACCCGCGCAATGGTATTGGTGCGTTTAATTTTATTCTGTAACTGAATAATGCCGTAAAGCAGCGCCTCTGCCGTGGGCGGACAGCCGGGTATGTAAATATCCACCGGCACGATGCGATCACAGCCCCGCACCACCGAATAGGAATAATGGTAATAACCGCCCCCATTGGCACAGGAACCCATGGAAATCACCCAGCGCGGCTCGGCCATCTGGTCATAGACCTTGCGCAGGGCCGGCGCCATTTTATTGGTGAGAGTACCGGCCACAATCATCACATCCGACTGCCGCGGGCTGGGACGAAACACCACCCCAAAGCGATCCAGATCATAACGGGAGGCCCCCGCCTGCATCATTTCCACCGCGCAGCAGGCCAGACCAAAAGTCATGGGCCACATGGAACCGGTACGCGCCCAGTTGATGACGGTATCTAAACTGGTGGTGACAAAACCTTTTTCCAGAACACCTTCTATTCCCATTCCAGCGCTCCTTTTTTCCACTCGTAGATAAAGCCAATCACCAGAATACCCAGGAAGATACCCATGGCGACAACGCCAAACACACCAATATCTTCCAGCACGATTGCCCAGGGAAACAGGAAAGCGATTTCCAGATCGAAAATAATAAACAGAATGGCCACCAGATAATAACGCACATCAAATTTCAGACGCGCGTCCTCAAAGGCTTCAAAGCCACATTCGTAGGGGGAATTCTTAGCGGGGTCCGGTCGGCGTGGTGCCAGCATAAAGCCACCCATCACCACCATGGCTGCGCCGGTTATTAAACCGATACAGATAAAAATAAGAACCGGTAAATAATTTTCAAGCATTGATGCTCACCTTCATGGGGCTTGCTATTGTCGTTATATCTGAGGGCGACTCTAAGCAAAACGCTTGCGCTTGTCAGCCCTTAATCTGTATATCAATCAATAAAGTTAATTTATAGACCCTGTGTTTAACTTATCAGAATCACGACTGCGGCACTAACTTTATCAGACTTGATATGGGATGGGTAGCAACACAGAAGGATTAAATGACCTGGCCAATATACGCAGGATTCCGGCGGGTATTTATTTTGATAATTGCGCCGAAATAATTTTATCCAGCCGCAGCCGCTGAGGCTCTTCTATCCCCTGCTGGAAATACAGGTATTCAGCCCGGTTTTCAATTTTTAATGCCAGCGGCCTTACCTTTTGCTGCTGCACAGCACCCGCCTGCCGCCACTTTAATTGCAAAAGCTGGCCGCGCATAATGGCAATTTCATAAATATCATAATCGCCGCAGGCAATGGGTTGATAATCATCACTCATACTCTTAACTGCCGGAAAGTTAAATTGATTCGCTCCCCCATGGGCCGCTGACTTTTTGGCAGCTGATGCAGCCAGTGATGCTGCAATTCACCGCCCATTATCAGCAAACTGCCATGGGGTAGCTGGATGGATTTTTTCAGGGATTTATCCTGCCGGTGCTTTAACTGAAAAGTTCGCGGCTGCCCCAGACTCAGGGAAGCTATTATGGGATTTTCCCCCAGCTCCGGCTCATCGTCTGCATGCCAGCCCACACCATCTCGACCATCACGATACAGATTCGCCAGCATACTGTTAAAATCTTCACCACAGGCCTGCTCCACCCGGGCTTTAATCTCCAGCAACACCGGCAACCAGCTCAAGCCTTCCGAGCGCAGGCCGGAATATCCGTAACTACGCCCCTCATCCGCATACCAGGCACTCAACCTGGGCACCGGGTACTCCCTGCCGTAAACTTTTATGCGGGACTGGGACCATGCAAGCTGCTCACGTAATAACTGAAAATAGCCATCCGCCTCATCAGCATGAAAAAATGCCGGATACACATAAAGCGCCCCGTCAGGTATATCCAGGGGATAAGCCGCATCACTATCCATAAAAAGATCATTTAACATGGCGCCACTATAAAACAGCTATTTGACCGATACCACAGCACCCCATAAAAGCCACTCTATTGATCTATGCCCGTATAACACCCAGTAAAAAATAATGTATGATTGAGCCATACCAGAAGCAACCCAGAAGGTGACATTATGCATTACCTGAATGAGCATTTAGCCGAGCTTAATATTCTGATTCAATTTAGTCTCGACACAACCCAGCTAGGCATCAAGGTTCATTCCAGTGCAGGCAAGGAAAAAGTCGAAGCCGTGCAGCGACTTTACGATAAAGATCTGGTGACCCATGCGGACGGTGGCTATTTAACCGACCTGGGCAGAGTTGCAGCCGAGCACGCCCAGTCTTTAATTTTAATTCTGGCGCCCCATAACGAAAGCATTGCCAGCTAACATATTAGGCATAAACAAAATCCCTCAAGCTGTGACAGAACAGGTCACAGCTTAAAAATCCATAAGCACCATGCTATTTATCTCCCACACGGTTTCCATCCCCAGCCATGAAATTCAGATGCATGCCATCAGGGCTCAGGGCGCCGGCGGACAGAATGTCAACAAGGTATCCTCAGCCATTCACCTGCGCTTTGATATTAAAGCCTCATCCCTGCCCGATTCCTACAAACAGAAATTACTCAGCAGCCACGATCACCGCATTAGCAAAGACGGCGTGATTAATATAAAAGCCCAGGAATTCAGAACACAGGAAAAAAACCGTCAGGCTGCGCTGCAACGGCTGGCCGAGATCATCCGCCAGGCCGGCATAGTGCAAAAAAAACGCCGCCCCACCAAACCCAGCCGCACCGCCCGACAAAAGCGTCTGAATCAGAAAACCCGGCGAAGCCTCACTAAAAACCTGCGCGGCAAGGTTCAATTTTAAGAAACCATCCCCATATAGGCAGATAGAAGGTGACGCAGGTCTAAATAAACAGAATGACTGCCCTGTCTAAGAGCATTTCAGGCTGTTTTTCTGGACTCATTAATAAGCGTATACTAATATAGATTTTTTAGTCAGTATCTTAAGGAGCAATAAATGGCCACATTAGATTTTTTTACCATTGCGGGCATTGTCTGCACAGTGGGTGTCATTGCGATTATGTTTACCCTGTGCAAATTTAAAGGCGGCTGTAATAAACCGGTATAAAAGCCTGCCATAAATGACTAAAAACTGAAACGCCTGCGTGATGAGCAGGCGTTTTTATTTCAGGCAGAAAACACTTTAGGAAGCTTTCACATCTACTCAGATTCCCGCTGGCGCTCACAGAATGTTTTTTCCTGGGGATTTTCTACCGCCGTCACTATTGCATCAACAAGCCCGGAAAACTCCTCCGGTGAAACCACGCTGATAATCCGCCCCATTAATTTAGGATCCACTTCCGCATAAGACACTCGGCCATCACTTAAATGCACAGCAATACCGGCCATGTGATAACCCAGCTCATCACCCTGTTCCTGCTTCATAATATCTTCGTTGTATTCAAGCAGCTCGGTATATTTTGCTTCAACGGCATCATAAAGATCATCAGGCATATTTTCATCCATGGTAATGGTATAAGCCTCATCCTGCTGAGTCGTTTCAGCCTGAATATTTTGCGATTGCAACCATTCCATAAAAATCTTTACCGGCGCCTGATGAAAGAAAATAAATTCCAGCATTTACAAACCTCTTTCCACACAATATTTAACCTGCAGGCAATGCTGCTCACCGGCTTCAATCACCACCGCATCTTCTGCCGCATTGGCCGATTCCACACACAGCATTTTTAAATAACCATCCTGACCCAGATCGCCCATTTTATCGGCTACCGTCTGCCAGGGGTTCCATACCACAGTCGATGCACTTCCCTGCTTGCTAATAATGATTTTTCTTTTTCCATTATCAATTACCACATCATTTTCTGTTTGCAGATAAATACGATCCACTTCCTCACAAAATGTGACTGGCCCCTGCTGTATTTTCCGCTTAAAACCATCCGGCTTATCCAGATAAGGTTTATCTTCCAGCCCGAAAAGCCTCACCTTACGAATATCTTCCACATTAAAATAACTATGCAATGCCTGGGATATTTTAAAGGCCTGCTGATCATGATTTTCCGTCAGCAATTCAAGCCTTAATTCACGGCCAATAATCAGCCGGTATTTAAGCGCAAAATCATAAGGCCACATGGCTTTATAATCATCACTCAAGTCGGCTGAATTCAACCCAAAATCCAGCTGGGTTTCACCGGTTGATAAAAACTTAACATCCGCAAGCTGCCACAAAACCGTTCGGGCAAAACCATGGGCCGGATATGCTGTATTTTTTTCATGGGCACCAAACCATGGCCAGCAAATCGGAATACCGCCGCGTATTGATTTTCCGGGCAATAAGTTTGCATCGGCCGACAACCAGATAACATCCTTCTCACCGGCCGGTATCCAGCTCAATAAATGCGCACCCTGCATGGCAATAATCGCCTGCGCCTGTGGATTTTTAATATGCATCACGGGCATACCGGATGCGGCAGCTTTAAAACAAATTTCGCTGCCATTGCGCTTGCAGGCAAAGCGCTGGTTTAATGTTTCAATCAATACGGCTAATGGGTCATTCATATTTTTATCTATACCCTGTATGGCTTTTCACCCACGGCAATTAATACTTCCGCATTAAACCAGACACCTTCATCACCCACCAGCTTGTCAATATCGGCCATGTGCTTTTCCTTAAACTCAACCTGCTGTTCATCTGTTAGCTGGTTTAACAAACTGCGATAGCCTGCATTCCACACCACATCCCACCACATCTGACTATCGGTCATGTGATAACCCAGCGGCTCGTGGTGAATCTCCAGTTTTGTAATACCTGCCTGATTAAAATGTTCCTCCACATGCTCATGGGTACACAACCGCTTCCATGAAAGCGCCGGCAATTCTTTTCCAAAAGATTCATAACACTCAACAAATAAATCTGACATGGGTGAAAAAGCATTGCCGGTAAAGGTGCTGATTGCCAGCTTGCCACCCGGCCTGACGGCACTGGCAATATTGCGCAAGCCCTGCACCATATCTTCCAGAAAAAATAATCCAAAGCTGCTGGTGGCCACATCAAAATGTCCAGCAGGAAATTCCAGCGCTTCCAGATCCATCTGCTGAAAACGCACATTATTCAAACCCCGCTCAGCCGCCTTGTTTTTTGCCTGCTGCAACATTCCCGATGACAGGTCAATTCCCGTTACCGAGCCTTCGCTTAAATGAGGCGCCACTTCCAGCGCCAGCATGCCGGTTCCCGTACACACATCCAGCAGCTGCTCATTATTATTTAGGCCCAGATGCGCTCTCATGCGTCTGGCAGTTTCCGGAAAGAAAAATAGCGATGGATGATCATAGCCCGGAGCCACCGTATCAAAACCCTGCTGTATCATTTGTTTGCGTTCTGGAGAGGTCATTTGTTTTCCCTGTTTATCAAACCTGAAAATGAAAAACACATGCTAACACAGAGCTGAACAAATCCACTTCTTATGATCCAGCGCATATTTCAATAATCCATAAACTTTATAATGGCAGTTTTTTATATCAGCATATTAACGTGAAACCTGACACCAGCACTGCCATGGGTGAACTGATCGCCCAGATAAAAACTGCCATTCCCTTTGACCTGCCGGAAAGCTATATCTGCTCTGGAC
>JALTRC010000234.1 GCA_026998145.1 Gammaproteobacteria bacterium | reverse complement strand
GCTTCAAAAGAGAGAGCGTAACCTTGAGTAAAGGCACCCTGTATATTATTTCGGCTCCTTCGGGGGCCGGTAAAACCAGTCTGGTAAAAGAGCTACTGACCGTGACCGATCAGATTATGGTGTCTGTATCCCACACCACCCGCGCCATGCGCCCCGGTGAAGTCGATGGAACAGATTATCATTTTGTCAGCCAGGATGATTTTCAGCAGATGGTCGCGGAGGGCGCTTTTTTAGAACATGCCCAGGTGTTTGATAATTATTACGGCACCTCACAACAGCATGTGGAAGATCAGCTGGCATCCGGCATGGACGTGATTCTGGAAATCGACTGGCAGGGCGCCCGTCAGGTGCGTAAGCTGATGCCCGATTGCCGGAGTATTTTTATCCTGCCCCCATCAAAGGCGGCTTTGCAGGAACGCTTGCAGAACCGGGGTCAGGATGATGCGTCTATAATAGAGCGGCGCATGCGTGATGCGGTAAATGAAATGTCCCATTATGCGGAGTTTGATTATATGGTGGTCAATGATGATTTTAAGCTTGCCCTGCAGGACCTAAAATCCATTATTATCGCCAATCGCCTGAGTCAGTTGCGCCAGGCAGAAAACCTTGAAAATTTATTAAGCGAATTATTGAATTAACCCCCAATACACCCAAGGTGTATAAAGAAGACAAAGAGGAATGGCATGGCCCGTTTAACTGTAGAAGATTGTTTACCCCACGTTGATAACCGTTTCCATCTGGTGCTGGTAGCGGCCAAGCGTGCTCGCCAGATTGCCATGGGTGGTGAGCCAATGGTGCCCATTGATAATGACAAGCCTACGGTACTGGCGCTACGTGAAATTGCTGAAGGTCTGGTTGGCCCGTCAATTTTAGATGAAGCACCGGCCAATGATATTGTAGAAGAGGAAGTGGCTGAGGAAGATGCCGCGCCCAGTGCTCAGGACATTCAGGAGTAATCCTGAACTAAACCTCTATGAGCGGTATAAATCCAGATCAAATCATTTCTGATACTTCGGATTTATACGGCGATCCCGCCCGCTTTCTGATCTCTGATCTGTGCCGTATGGTGGAAGACTATATGCACCCGGATCAGGTGCGGGATGTTTATGCGGCCTATCTGTTCGGCGCCCAGGCCCATAATGGCCAGTATCGTCAGACCGGCGAACCCTATATTTACCACCCCATCTCCGTTGCCCGTATTCTGGCTGAAATGCATATGGATTCCAGCAGCGTGGTGGCGGCCATCCTCCAC
>JALTRC010000233.1 GCA_026998145.1 Gammaproteobacteria bacterium | reverse complement strand
GGCATACCACCTGAACGTGATTTCTGACCTTTATGGCCACGGCCACAGGTTTTGCCCAGGCCACTACCGATACCACGACCGACACGTTTGCCAGTTTTACGGCTACCCGTATCTGGTTTGATCGTATTTAAATGCATCTTAAGCTTCCTCAACCTTTAACATATAAGAGACCTTGTTAATCATGCCTCTGTTTTCAGGTGTATCGATTACTTCAACACAATGATTTGTGCGACGAATACCCAGACCACGAACACATGCCTGATGAGATTTCAGTCGACCAGATGCGCTCTTAACTAATG
Organism: Gammaproteobacteria bacterium; assembly: GCA_026998145.1. Lineage (GTDB taxonomy): Bacteria > Pseudomonadota > Gammaproteobacteria > SZUA-229 > SZUA-229 > JALTRC01. The sequence goes on along the minus strand of JALTRC010000233.1, from coordinate 4,217 downwards.
TAACTTTTAAAGTTTTCTGTGCCATGGTTTAGCCCAATATTTCTTCAACTTTTTTGCCGCGCTTGGCAGCAATTAATTCAGGAGAACGCATATTACATAAACCATTTACTGTTGCACGAACAACATTAATTGGATTACGAGTGCCATTGATTTTAGCCAGTACGTTCTTCACGCCAACCGCTTCAAATACAGCGCGCATCGCACCACCGGCAATAATACCGGTACCTTCTGATGCTGGCTGCATATATACGCTGGCCGCACCGTGAACACCATCTACTGAGTGCTGCAATGTATCACCATGCAAATGAACTTTGGTCATGTTTTTACGTGCCTTGTCCATTGCTTTCTGTATTGCGGCAGGTACTTCTTTTGCCTTGCCATAACCAATACCGATACTGCCTTCACCATCACCAACAACAGTTAATGCGGTAAAACCAAACTGACGACCGCCTTTAACAACCTTAGCTACGCGGTTAACAGTAATTAGCTTTTCAATTAAATCGTCTTTCTGTTGTGTTTCTACATTCGCCATAACTGTGCCTTTAGAATTCCAGTCCACCTTCACGTGCCGCATCTGCTAATGCTTTGATACGACCATGGTATTTAAAACCAGAACGATCAAATGCAACAGATTCAACACCAGCTGCTTTTGACTTCTCGGCAATCAATTTACCTACAGCAGCAGCGGCTTCTACATTGCCTGAATTTTTAATAGATGTTTTAACATCAGCATCTAAGGTTGATGCAGAGGCCAATACTTTTTCGCCATCAGCAGATATAACCTGCGCATAAATATGGCGAGGTGTCCGGTGAACGCATAAGCGACTGGCACCAAGCTCACGAATTTTCATACGTGTGCTTTTCGCACGGCGTATACGGCTCGCTTTTTTTGATTTCATCTCAGTACCTACTTCTTCTTAGCTTCTTTACGAACAACATATTCGTCACTATAACGAACACCCTTACCCTTGTAAGGCTCTGGTGGACGGTAGGCGCGAATTTCCGCAGATACCTGTCCGACTTTTTGCTTATCGATTCCCTTAACCAGGATTTCAGTCTGACTTGGTGTCTCAACTGTAATACCTTCTGGAACCTGATAATTAACCGGATGAGAAAAACCTAAAGAAAGGTTCAAAACATTACCCTGTGCCTGGGCACGGTAACCAACACCGATTAATTCTAATTTCTTTTCAAAACCCGTTGTAACACCCGTAACCATATTGTTTACCAGTGAACGCATGGTACCGGCCATTGCTTTGCCAGCACCGCCTCTGGGAGACACTTTCAACTGGTTACCATCCTGAACGATTTCCACTGTGTCGTGAATATCGTATGAATGATTACCCTTAGGGCCTTTGACTGATACTGTCTGTCCACTGATACTGATTTCAGCACCTGATGGAATATCAATTGGACTATTAGCTATTCGTGACATGACATATACCTACTTACGAAACAAGACAGATGACTTCGCCACCGATGCCGGCACTACGTGCAGCTCGGTCAGTCATCAGACCTTTGGAAGTTGAAACAATCGCAACACCCAGACCATTTAATACTTGAGGCAGTTCGTCATTACTCTTGTATATACGAAGACCAGGACGACTAACACGCTTAATCATGTCAATTACAGGCTTACCTTCAAAATATTTTAAAGTAACCGTCATCTCTGGCTTTGAGCCTTCCTCTACAGAAAAACTCTTAATATAACCTTCGTCTTGCAATACTTTTGCAATCGCCTTTTTCATATTAGATGCAGGCATAGTGACATCAGCTTTAGCGGCTGCTTGACCATTGCGAATACGGGTCAGCATATCGGCTACTGGATCTGACATACTCATAATTAATTACCTTACTCTTAATATCTAAAATTTTACCAGCTGGCCTTAACCAGACCTGGAATATCACCGCGCATCATTGTTTCACGCAGCTTGATTCTTGACAGACCAAATTTACGGTAATAACCGTGAGGACGACCTGTTATACGACAACGATTACGACGACGTGAAGGGCTGGAATCACGGGGTAATTTTTGCATTTTAACCTGTGCTGCCATTTTTTCTTCAAAACTCGCTTCTGGATCTTTCAGAATAACGCGCAATGCTGCACGCTTTTCATAATCTCTTTCAACCAGTTTTGCGCGTTTAGCTTCACGCTGTATCATCGATGTTTTTGCCATGATCTAACCTTAATTCTTAAACGGGAAGTGGAAAGCTTTTAACAAAGCTTTTGCGTCTTCATTCGTTTTCGCAGAAGTTGTAATAGTAATATCCATACCACGAATCTTATCGATTTTTTCATAATCGATTTCGGGGAAGATGATCTGCTCTTTTACGCCCATGCTGTAGTTACCACGACCATCAAAAGACTTGCCGTTTAAGCCACGGAAGTCACGGGTACGTGGAATAGCGATGGTGATAAGACGATCCAGGAACTCATACATACGTTCCTTACGCAGCGTCACCTTACAACCAATGGGGTAACCTTCACGCACCTTAAATGCGGCAACAGATTTACGCGCCAGAGTCGTAACCGGCTTCTGGCCTGCAATTTTCTCCATATCGGATAATGCAGCTTCCATAACCTTCTTGTCGCCGATTGCTTCACCAACACCCATATTGAGCGTGATCTTTTCGATACGTGGTACTTCCATAGGATTTTTAAAACCCTGACTTTCCATCAGCGATTTAACTACAGTATCACGATAATATTCTTGTAACCTTGCCATTATAAAGCTACCTGCTAAACGTCTACGACTTCGCCATTAGACTTGAAAAAACGAACCTTCTTACCGTCTTCTAAAGTCTTAATACCTACACGATCACCCTTGTTGATTGCTGGGTTAAACAGCATCACATTGGATATGTGCAGTGGCATTTCTTTTTCAACAATTCCGCCTTCCAGACCCTGCATAGGATTTGGTTTTGTATGCTTCTTAACCATGTTAATGGTTTCAACAAGTATGCGGTCATTTTCAAGGATTCGAATAACAGAACCGCGACGGCCCTTATCCTTTCCTGCTGTAACGATGACTTCATCGCCTTTTTTAATCTTTTGCATGTTGAGATCTCCGCTTACAGCACTTCTGGTGCCAGAGAAATTATTTTCATAAACTTCTCATTACGCAATTCACGAGTAACTGGCCCAAAGATACGGGTACCAATTGGCTGAAGATTGTTATTTAACAATACGGCCGCATTGGTATCAAAACGAATAGTTGAACCATCAGGACGACGAATACCTTTCGCAGTACGTACAACAACTGCATTGTAAACTTCACCTTTTTTAACTTTTCCGCGTGGAATAGCATCTTTGATACTAACTTTAATTACGTCACCCACTGATGCGTAGCGGCGATGAGAGCCACCCAGTACTTTAATACACTGTACTTTTCGAGCTCCGCTATTATCTGCCGCATTAAGGACAGTCTGCATTTGAATCATGACAACACCAATATATTCTTATGTTAACAACAAGCCTTAGCTTGCTTTCTCAACAACCTCAACCAGTCGCCAGGACTTGGTCTTTGACATTGGACGACACTGTTCAATCACAACAACATCTCCCATTGCGCACTCATTGTTTTCGTCGTGTACTGTCAGCTTTGTTGAACGCTTGATAAATTTCCCATAAACCGGATGTTTAACCTTACGTTCAACCATCACAGTGACGGACTTATCCATCTTATCGCTGCTGACAACACCTGTTAGCGTACGCTGTAACTTTTCTGCAGTACTCATTACGCTTTACCTGCTATTCTTTTTTCACTCATGACAGTTTTTAAACGTGCAATATCTTTGCGCACATTTCTGAACTGATGATGCTGATTCATCTGACCAGCCGCCTGTTGCATGCGCAAGTTAAACTGCTCTTTGCGCAGATTCAGCAGCTCTTCTTTTAACTCTGCTTCAGACTTGTCTTTGTAATCTTTTACACTAGCCATTACATCACCGTACGAGTAACAAATGTGGTACTGATTGGCAACTTGGCAGCTGCCAGCTTAAAGGCTTCACGAGCCAGTTCTTCAGACACACCTTCCATTTCATATAACACTGAACCTGGCTGCACTTTCGCTACCCAGTAATCAACATTACCTTTACCCTTACCCATACGAACTTCTAAAGGCTTGGTCGAGATTGGTGTATCAGGGAAAACACGGATCCAGATTTTACCACCCCGTTTGATGTGACGCGTCATAGCACGACGAGCCGCCTCAA
>JALTRC010000232.1 GCA_026998145.1 Gammaproteobacteria bacterium | reverse complement strand
AGGGCAGCACATCAAAATGACGCAAGCTATTAATATCCATAGCCATTTTTATTGACCACTCTGCTGGTTTTATATCAACCAGATACTCATCACTATCTGTATACTCAACCGTTTCCTTATGGCAAAATTCCAGCAGCGTAACATCATCCGTTTGCTCAACACCTTTGGAAAATTCAGCACAATCGTGAATTAATTTATCAAATACATATTCAGGTTTAGTCGCATCAGATATACTTTTTATTACATTCTCGACACCAAACATCTTACCTTTAGTGTTAACCGCTTCCATAACGCCATCTGTTGCAGCAATTATCCTGTCACCATATTCCAGAGGAATAATTTCAAAATCAAAATCACCAGGCTGAAAAGAAGATATACCCAGTGGAATATTCATTGAACGAATCGTCTTGATAATGCGATTTCCACGATACAAATAAACATCCGGTAAACCACAATTAACGATACTCGCAACATTATCAGTCCGATTTATATTTATATATACCGCCGACATAAACATTTGCGTGGGTAAAAGTTTATGCAATTTATTATTAGCCTCCGCTATAGTTTCCAGATATGAAAAACCTTTTGTTGTCATTGCATAAAAAATATCTGCGACAGGAATAGATCCAATAGCTGCGGATAAACCATGACCTGTAAAGTCTCCCAATAACATATCCAGACCATTGGACTGATTACGCTCCGCCAGGATCAAATCTCCATTAAAAGCAGACATGGGAGACATGGAATATCTAAGCCCTGTTTTACTACCACGAAAGTCATGACTTAAAACATTATCAAATACTTTTTTTGCAACATTAACTTCCTGTTGAATTCGCGTATTATGAATATTGAGCTGTTTATTTTGTTCTTCTATTTTAGAGTAAAGCCCTGCAATCCTGAGCATGGCATTAATTTTTGACTGCAAAATAGCATGATTATAAGGCTTCGTAAGAAAATCATCGCCACCTGCATCAATACATCTTGTTAGTGATGACTCATCAGTCATCGCCGTTAGAAATATAATAGGAGTAAACTTTTTAAGCCGATTTTTTATAATTTTTGCAGCTTCATAGCCATCCATAACCGGCATCATGATATCCATTAGAATAATATCAAAATCCTTTTTTTCAGTTATATCAACAGCCAGCTTTCCATTTTCGACTTCTATAGAAGAATAGCCCGCATCAGCAAGCAAGGACTTTAAAACAAGACGATTGGTAAGATCATCATCGACAATAAGAATTGATACATCAGCCATAAAAAATTGATCTTAGTTAAACACTAGTCCAGTGTAAATAGCTTATCAAAGCTTGCGATATTAAGAATTTCCCTTATTTCGTTATTTGCATTCGTAATTTTCACCGTACTTGAATTAGCTTCTGCATATTCCTTTAATAGCAGCAACATACCTAGTGCAGAGCTATCAAGATACTCTGTCTGACCAAGATCAACCGTATAAGTCCCTGCTGTTACAACTATATCCTTATAGGCATTTCTGAATTCATTATGCAAACTAAAGTCAAAACGACCGGATATTTTCAGTATAGCTTCTTTATTATCAGCACTAGTGCTTGCATTTATACTCATGCTTTACTCCTGACTTATTATCTTGATAACCCATTAGCGTTACTTATTTTTTATATAATAATTAACAATTTCCTGTGGAATTTTTGATAGTGTCACTTCTTTATCAACCGCTCCTATTTTAACAGCTGAACCCGGCATTCCCCAGACTACGCTACTTTTTTCATCCTGGGCAATATTATAAGCACCCTGTTCTTTCATTTTTAACATGCCCTTTGCACCATCTGCCCCCATACCGGTAAGCATTATACCCATAGCATTGGGCCCCACATATTTTGCAACAGAATTCATTAACACTTCGACACTTGGTTTATGACGATTAACCTCTGGACTATCTGTTACCTTACATATATATTTCGCACCGCTTTTTTTAACTTCCAGATGCCTGTCACCTGGCGCAATAAATACAACACCCGGCCTGATAACATCACCATCTTTTGCCTCAGAAACCTGTAACTGGCTTATATCATTAAGGCGATTTGCAAACGAGCCACTAAAAGCACCCGGGATATGCTGGGCAACTACAATACCTGGCACTTCAGCAGGCAACTTCGTTAATACATCCTTAACTGCTTCCGTCCCCCCTGTTGAGGAGCCAATTGCGATAATCTTATCAGTAGTATTAATAAACGTCTGCCCAGCGACCCTGGAAGTTGAAGCATTGCTCCTGGCTTTTGCTTCAGATGCTGACTGATATTTTCTGGCAAGCGCCTCAACAGGCACTCTGGCCGCCATTTTGACTTTTTCAACTATTTCTTCTTTATAACTTTGCAGAGTGTTACTTACATCAATTTTGGGTTTAGCCACAAAATCTACAGCGCCCATTTCAAGAGCCTGCAGGGTCACATCCGCTCCATCTTCTGTCAGGGTTGAGATCATAATGACCGGCATAGGCCTCAGACGCATCAGATTATTTAAAAAGGTGATACCATCCATCCGCGGCATTTCCACGTCAAGGGTAATAACATCAGGATTTAATTGCTTGATCTTGTCTCTGGCAATAAAAGGATCTGCCGCTGCACCAACAACGTCTATAGCCGGATCAGAAGACAATAACTCCGTCAGCACCTTACGGATCAATGCTGAGTCATCAATAATCAGTACTTTGATTTTATTCATAGCTATCTGGACACTCAAAACAATTCAACGTCACCCTGTACAGGTTCAGCTTTCAGTTGGCTTGCATAATTTGTTTCACGTTTGATAATTGTATCGTTATGTAAGGATTTTATTTTCTTGATTCTTACCCGCCCTGTTTGAGGAAAATAAATTACCTTTCTGGGACAGTTATCACCCAGATCCTGGGATGCTATTCTGTAACCTTCTATTTCCATATAGTTGAGAATAAAATCAATATTTTTCTTCCCCACATCCATCATGGACGAAAGTATCTTTCCCCCTCCAAACAATTTGAATTCAAGATTCTTTCTCAAACCACCATTTGATAAAATACTATTTATTAAATGTTCCATTGCAAAGTTTCCATAACGGGCTGCATCACTGATTATGGAATCATCTTCTCCTCTGGGAGCGGGGAGCATAAAGTGGTTCATCCCACCTATACCCATTCTTACATCGCGAACACATGCAGACACACAGGAACCTAATACTGTTGTGACGCACTCATTATTTTTAGTTACATAATACTCGCCTGGTAATATTTTGGCTGCTGAACAGTTTTGTGTTTTATCCCAATAACGTTTTATATGTTGAAACTCTGGTAGCGGGGGTGGTAAATCTGGCTTCTTACTGAACATTCCCTATTTCACCTTTTTATAAACAGTTTTTCCAATCGTTTCAAACTGATCAGTTAAACCCTGTAACGATTCTGAATGCCCTAAAATAAGATAACCATTATCAACCAGTTGATCTGCAAATCTTCTGAACAGTTTTTCTTTTGTTGGCCGATCAAAATAAATCACAACATTTCGACAAAATATAATGTGGAACTTTTCCTTATGCGGCCAGGACTGCATTAAATTAATCTGTTTAAACTCAATAATCTCATTGAGTTTACTCGATACTTTTACCAGACCTGAATTTCGGCCTTTACCCCGGGTAAACCAGCGTTTTTTGATGCTCATTTCCAGACCTTCAACTCGCTTTATATCATAAATGCCGGTTGAAGCTGTTTTTAAAACGGTTGTATCTATATCACTGGCAATAATCTTTGGCTTTTTGTTATTCATTAAATGCAAAGATTCAAGCATTGTCATTGCAATAGAATACGGCTCTTCACCTGTTGAGCATCCCGCAGACCACACCCGTAAGCCAGACGCTGCATCAGGCCGCCTGGCCAGATCAGGTATCACTTCTGACTTTAGCTGTTCAAAATGGTGCTTCTCACGAAAAAAAGATGTTAGATTTGTTGTAATTGAATCAATAAATGGAATGAACTCGGTAGCTTCATTCGCTTTCAGATAAGCAACATATTCAGAAAAAGTTTTAAGATTAAGCATTCGTAGGCGCTTTGCCAGACGAGCATAATACATATCATATTTATCATCACTTACAATGATACCTGTATGTTCATTGGCAATTTTTCTGAGATCATTAAAATCTTTTTCCGTAAAACGAAATTCCCGGCTGGTATTTTCTACAATAGCCATTATTTATGCTGCCACACCAAGATACTCTTTAACCTGTAATACATCCATGGCCTCCTCCAGTCGGGATGAAATAGCTTTCCATTCAATCGTTTTATTCTTATCTTTTGCCTTAAGGGAAAAGGCAATCAATAACTGTATAGCTGCCGCATCAATAGACTCTATATCTTCTGCCTTTATTTCAATCGTATTGGAGTCTTGCTCTAATACCGACTGCATTTGTGAATACACATCTGCAACCTGTGCAATACCAAAGTAAATCGGTAAATCAATCATACTTTCAACCTCTTCTTTACTATCGCCATCGGTTATTTCATCGGTATTATTTAAC
>JALTRC010000231.1 GCA_026998145.1 Gammaproteobacteria bacterium | reverse complement strand
TGGAAATTGACGATGTGCAGGTTGATCATATTTCAGGGCAATTTTTTAAACATCAGAAAATACTGTTGTGTAGTGATGGTTTGTCAGATGAAGTAGAAGACAGGGACATTGCAGAGATTTTTGCTGCTGGAGGAAGTGAACAGGAAATTTGTGAACGGCTGGTGCAGGCTGCTCTGGATAATACTGGCAGTGATAATATTAGTGTGATTGTTGTATCAGCGCCAGAAGATGCACCGGAAGAAACAGAGGCTGGTGATACTCAGCCCATGCAAACCCAAACCTTTATGGCAACAAAACCGGTTGCTAAACCATTTAAAAAAGTAATAGGGCTACTATTATTTGTGGCTGTGCTAATACTGGCTTTTTTCTTTTATTAATAAATGCAGGAGCTATAGGGCTATTTTAATAAAAGTTTAGCTGAATACGCTTTATGCGAGAGATCGGGTAATAATGATATCGGATAGTGAAATTACAGAGTGCTGGAAACTGATTACAAAGGATGAATCTGTAGACAAAAAAGAAATCGCTATTAAGGATGGCCTGATTTTTGGCCGGGAAATGGAGTGTGATGTTTTTATAGCTTCTGATCATGTGTCCAGAAAACATGCAAAGCTGGAAGTGTTTGAACATCTGGTGCGTATTGTGGATCTTGGCTCAGCGAATGGCACTTATGTTAATGGTAAGCAGGTAACAGAAGCCGAATTAAATAATGGCGACATTCTTACCATTGATAAAGTTGAATTTGTTGTATTAAAGCCCGAATTCTCGGCAGCTGCAGTGGATAATAAAACACGTGTGCGGGCGGCTGTTGATATTAATAAAACCCAGTTTCGAGCGGCCGTAGATACTGAGTCAAAAATAAAACCGGAAGTAGAACTGATCGATGATGATAACAGTGATACTCATGTTTTTGATGAGCTCGGGGCTACAGGCAGTTCAGTAAGTTCAGCTTCGGAAGCAGCCGCCGCTGCGCAGAAAATAGACTTGAATCTTGATGATTCAGTGCAGACAAAATCGGATACTACACCCCCGCAAAATGATAGCGAAGATATTACCGAGGTGATGTCTTCGATGGATTCCTCTAATACAGATCCGAATATGTTGCAGAGCACATTTAAGCTGGATACGCCTGTCGCCAAACTGGTCTGTAAAACAAAGCCATTTCAGGCATTAAGCTTTGATGTTGCTGCAAGCCCTACAAAAATTGGTCGAGTTCAGGGCAATGATGTGGTTATTAATGAAGCCTCTGTATCTTCACG
>JALTRC010000230.1 GCA_026998145.1 Gammaproteobacteria bacterium | reverse complement strand
TCAATGATGACACTGAAATCCACGGCATTCTGGTACAGTTCCCCGTACCGGCACACATCAACAGCGAAAAGGTCATTGAGCGTATCCGCGCCGATAAGGATGTGGATGGTTTTCACCCCTACAATATTGGCCGTCTGGCCCAGCGTATTCCAGCCCTGCGGCCCTGCACACCTTATGGCATCAAGCTGCTGCTGGATTCTACCGGCGAAACCTATAAGGGCCGTCACGCGGTGATTGTCGGCGCATCCAATCATGTAGGTCGCCCCAGCGGGCTGGAGATGTTACTGGCCGGGGCCACGGTTACCATTACTCACCGCTTTACCCATGATCTGGAAGATCACGTTCGCCGCGCTGATATTGTGATTGCCGCCGTGGGCCGTCCGGGGCTGGTGAAGGGTGAATGGATCAAGCCGGGAGCAACGGTCATTGATGTGGGCATTAACCGCCTGGAAGATGGCTCGCTGGTGGGGGATGTGGATTTTGATACGGCGGCGGCCAATGCAAAATACATTACTCCAGTACCCGGCGGCGTTGGCCCCATGACCATTGCCGTATTACTGCATAATACGGCCGATGCAGCAGAACGAATGGAAGCGGGCAATCATTAACGCAGTTTAAGTATATAAGGGCGGGAATTTAAGCCGCTTTTATTATCCCCTGCTCTAATCCATACCTTGCTGATACTCAGGGGAATAAAGATACGTTCAGAGGAACGGGTAAAGGGCTGCTCTTTCACATGGGGATGATATAAAGTGCGCTTCACCAGCAGCTTGCCCTTTTCATCCATGACCTGCCAGCTATTGGCATAATGATCCCAGCCGCTATCATCGTGCTTTAAAGTCACACGAAACACACACTGATTACCCGCCGTGCATTCTGCCTCGGCCGAGACAATCTGCACCTCACTGGCATATAGCCAGGCCGGCTGCCATAACAGCGCAGCAAAAAGAATTTTCCTAATCAATTTCAATCAGTCCCTTAAGCACCATATCCGTAAAACTCACAATGCCCACCACATGACCATTATCCACCACCGGTGCGCGGGATAAACCAAAACGCTCAAATAAACGGGCGCAGTAACGAATATCCATACCCGGATCAATACAGATCACCGGCTTGCTCATAATTTCATAAATATTAACCCGCCTGGGAGAACGATCATTGGCCAGCACATTTTTGGCAATATCGGAAATCAGCACCATGCCATATTCATCATTCTCATGACGCTTTTCCACAATCAGGGATTTGGTTTCCACATGCTTCATGGTTTCCAGTGCTTCGGCAACGGTCATTTTGCCATCCACAATATCAAAGCTGGTTTTCATGACATCTCTTACACGAATCAGTTCACGAGCATTCATAATTCATCCTCCACGACTTCTACCAGTTTCTGTACCTGATGAGCCACGCCCACCGCATCTTCCACATCCAGCTGGATGGCAATGCCGGTACCCACATTCGAATCAAACTCACCCACATCACCGATTTTTTCCAGTATGTGCCGGGATAAATGTTCCTCCACCAGAAACAGAATTACATCCCGATGGGTATCCAGCGACAGGCCAAAAAAAGTTTTACTGCTCTCAATACCCTCACCTCTGGCATTGCTGATAATAGTGGCCCCTGTTGCTCCCGCTTCCCGCGCCGCAGCCATGACCTTATCGGTTTTAATATCATCAACAAATGCAATTATCAGTTTAAAGTGCATAGTCTTATCTCTCAGTTGGATTTTTCAGTATTCTTTGTTCTGGATTTATATTCTGTGATTTGCGCATAAGCCATTACCGACATAATGGGAAACAGACTGGCAAATGCAATCAGCCCAAAACCGTCAATTAATACACTGCGGCCCGGCACCGTTTCTGCCAGCCCCAGGCCAAGTGCCGCCACCAGCGGCACCGTAACCGTGGAGGTGGTAACGCCGCCGGAGTCATAGGCCAGCGGCACAATCATTTTGGGCGCATAAAAAGTCTGTATGACCACCACCACATAACCGCTGATAATAAAATATTGTATCGGCCAGCCGGTGACTATTCGAAAACTGCCCAGCGCAATACCAATGGCCACACCCAGCGCCACAGCCACCCGCAAGCCCCAAACACTAATGGCCCCGGCGGAGACTTCCGATGCCTTTATGGCCACCGCCATCAAAGAGGGTTCCGCAATAGTGGTACTAAAGCCAATAGCAAAGGCAAAAATATACACCCAGTAATAATCGCTCCAGTGGCTGACCTGCAAGGCCTGGTTTAGCCCCCCGTAAATAAATTCGGGATTGGTTAACTGGTCGGCCATCAACTTGCCCAGGGGAAAGAGTGCTTTTTCCAGCCCCAGTAAAAATAATGACAGTCCGATAATGACATACAAAAAGCCAAACAGTACTTTACGCAAATGGGGAACCGGGCGGCGAATAACAATAAACTGAAAACCAAAAATAATCGCCGCAATGGGGAACACGTCCGACAGGGTGGAGACAGTGGTGTCAAAAATCAGCTGAAATAAATCGTTCATATCACCATGCCGTATGCCATCACAAAAATAATCGGCGTCAGTGAAGCAAAGGCAATCAGGCCGAAACCATCAACCATCGGATTACGGCCACGAATCGAAGTGGCCAGGCCCACACCCAGTGCGGTTACCAGAGGCACGGTAATGGTTGAGGTGGTAACGCCACCGGAATCATAGGCAATACCAATAATTTCCTGGGGAGCAAAAATGGTCATAATCACCACCCCCATATAACCGGCCATAATCATATAATGAATCGGCCAGCCTTTTAAAATACGCAGCACCCCAATCACAATCGCCAGCCCCACTGAAAAAGCCACCGTCAGGCGCAAACCATTTGCATAAAGCTCCCGCGCCTTATCCGTTGCCTCAATCATACCCCCATTGGCAGCCACTTTAGCCGCCTCGGCCGCCACCGCAATCAGCGCCGGTTCGGCCACCGTGGTGCCAAAGCCCAGAGCAAAGGCAAAAATTAATAACCATACAACACTGCCCTTGCGGGCAAAAGCATTGGCCATGGATTCACCAATGGGGAAAAGTCCCATTTCAAGGCCATAAATAAAAAAGGTTAAACCCAGTACCACGAATAAAGTGCCGAGAATTAAATCAAGAAAATTGGGAATATGCTGCTGCAGAACAAACAGCTGAAAAAAAGCGATCACCAGAATAATGGGGAGTAGATCGCGCAGGCTGTTGAGCATGGATCTTAATAATGCATGGATTGCAGACTTCAATACCGACCCCGAAATGAAACAAGCTTGATATTTTAATTGAGATTTTTACACAAACGCAGATATTTTTTAAAAGATTTAAACACCGTCATTCCGGCAGGCTTTTGGGCCGGAATCCAGTGAACCACAATTAATAAAGTCACTGGATCCCGGCTAGAAGCATGCCGGGATGACGGGACGGCCTGTTTTTTAATTAACCTGTCGTTGTGCAAAGCTCGTTAAAAGAGAATAACAGCGATGAGCTGAATCAACAAATCTCAAAAACGCCCTTCTCTGAGCATAACCAAGGTACAGTCTTTAACAAAGTCTATACCCTGCTCAGCCAATGCCGATTCCAGCGCTGCTGATTCTGTGCCCGGATTCATAATCACCCGCCGGGGTTTCAGTTTTACAATATCATCAATAATTGGCGTGCTGGCTTTCTCTCCCAGATACAAAGTTAAAGTATCAATGCTTTCATCAATCTGCCCCAGCTGATGTTTTACCGGCAGGTTTTCAATCTCATCCAGTTTGGGGTGCACGGGCAATACCGCATAACCATATTCCAGCAACAGGCGTATGGCTTTATTGGCATAACGATGGGGTTTGGGGCTGGCGCCCAGCACCACAACCGGAGAAGATGCCATTAGCTGTTTAAATCTTCCGGGCGCACAAACTGCACGGTTTCCACTTTTTCATACGGCTCATCATAAATCAGACTGATGCTCAGTTTGCCATCCGGCTCGGTCACCACAATCTGCTGCAAATCCGGGTAACGGTCCCCAAGATAGGACATAGTCGCCGCTGCCAGCTGCTCATTATTATCCTGATACGCATGAACTAACTGATTGGCCACAAACTGGGCTTTTTGCTGAGCATCCGGGGCAAACAGATGGCCACCGTTATGGGGGATTCCCTCATCCATTTTGGCATCCATTTTATCCAGATAGGCAATCTGGTCATTGGGCAGAATTTTGTTGCGGTCATATTCCACATGGGATTCGCCATTAATTACCAATACCAGTTTTTTCATAGTTCCACCTAAATATAAATAGCTGGCCATATTAACATTTTTATATCACCATGAGCAGCGCTTGAATTTGCCGGCTATCGACTGCATCTATAAACAGAATAATCATATTAGAGAGAGCCATGAATCAGTCACCCGATGTTCTATTACTTATTGCCACCGGCTGTAGCCACTGCCCCAGTGTATTGCAATCCTTAAGCGAGCTGGTTAAAGACGGCCGAATCGGCCAGCTGGAAGTGGTGAATATTATGCAGCGCCCCGAACGCGCCCAGGCACTGGGTGTAC
>JALTRC010000229.1 GCA_026998145.1 Gammaproteobacteria bacterium | reverse complement strand
AATCCGCAGATCATCAAACTGAAAAGCCCGCCTGGATTATCCGGCGGGCTTTTTTTGTGTTCGGTATTATTTTTCTGCCTGGGCATACATTTTCTGTTTAATATGGCGTGATATTTTATAGCGACGGTTTGCCTGCAAGTGTTGCGGATACTCCCAGCGCTCACCTGTCGACCATATAATTTCCAGACCATTAATCTGTTGATATTTCCCCAAACCAAAATACATTACCGGGTCATCAAATGACATAAAGCCGCCACTTAGTTTCAGCTCTCTTATCTGACTCTTTTTACCATTGTCATAATGAATAATCAGTTTACAGCCAATACAGAATTTATTGGCCTGATTATCACGTAAAACAAAGGATATACTATTGCCATCTGTGCCCTGATTAATAAAAACAGAAGGGCCAGACATAACACCCGAGCTGATAATATCCAGATCCCCATCCAGATCAAAATCAACATAGGTATAAGCTGGCGTATTAATATAATTCGTTAAACCAAAATCATCTTCTGCCTGAACAAAGCCTTTACCCTGCTGGTTATGATAAAAAATATTACTGTGAATATTTTTATTCTGTTGCCCGAAGCCCAGGCCATTGCCAATATAAATATCCTGCCAGCCATCATTATCCAGATCTGCTGCTTTTGCCGTCCAGCCCCAGAAACTATTTTTCACGCCCATGGATTCGGTGGCATCAATAAACCCATTATTCGCTGTGTTGATTAGCAGCTTATTACTCTCAAGCTGTTCAATACTGTTTTGGGTATCCAGGGATATATCCTCTATATGCCGAGCAATATTCTGACAAAACTGAATTTTTGCAGGCAGGCCATCTGAAACCTTGCTGCATATACTGCTGTTTTTATCCCGCTTTGCCAGGGCAATGGCCATGGCGCTGTAACACGCTGTTCGCTGCCGCCCCTGCAAACCCGAACACCAGCTGACATCCAGCGAATCAACCGCACTGTTAGCTCTTAGCAACCATTCACACTGACGCTTATCCTGTGCAGGTAATATGTCGCAATAATGTCGAGTATCCCCGGCCGCCACTGCCATATCCGTTGAAAAAATATCCAGCCGCAAATCATTATTAAAATCAGCCGAGTCATAGCTCATGGTATTAAGGGATGTTTGTTTAATGATGCCCATATCCGCCCCAAGGGGTTTAAACTGCCCCCCAGCCTTACCCAGATACAGAGCATCCGGATACTTTCGATCATTAGCAACAAACAAATCCGTATTACCATCATTATTAATATCCGAC
>JALTRC010000228.1 GCA_026998145.1 Gammaproteobacteria bacterium | reverse complement strand
GTGTTCCCCACGAAAAGTAGACACCTAATTATGCACTTTTCGCGTAATATTGTGCTTCATATTGAGCCGGTGACACATAACCTAACGATGAGTGCCGTCTCACTCGATTATAAAATACTTCAATATATTCAAATAATCCACTATATGTTTCCGATAGCGTTTTAAATTCCTCTGCATAGATCAATTCAACCTTTAAGCGTGAAAAGAAGGATTCCATTACTGCATTATCCCAGCAGTTACCTTTTCGACTCATACTGGCTGTGATCTTGTTGTCCAGTAAGGCCTGTTGATATTCTCCTGCCCTATACTGTACGCCTCTATCTGAATGCAAGATTAACCCCGGCTTTACATGCCTTCTGGCCACTGCCATATTGAAGGCCTCTAATATCAACTCTGTCGTCATCGTTTCATCAACGGCCCAGCCTATAATTTGACGAGAAAATAGATCCAGAATGACGGCTAAATGCATCCACTGACCATCTACATCTATATAGGTAATATCCGATACCCATTTTTCATCCGGTTTATTGGCTTTGAAATTTCGGTTTAGTATATTGTCGGCAACGTTGCTGGTGGCATACGCGGTGGGGGAATACTTGAAGGCTTTGCCATTACGACCTTTTAACCCCGTATCCTTCAGTATTTTTGCCACCGTATTAACACAGCATGAAACGCCTGCCTCGGCAAGCTCCTCCTGTATTCTCGGCGCTCCATAACGCTTTTTAAACAAATAATACACATCGATTACTGCCGAGCGTAACCGTGCCTGGTGCTGCTCTCTGGGGCTAATATCGCGATGTCGCCAACGATAAAACCCCGCTGTTGATACACTTAACCAGCGACACATTTTATAGATTGCATAGTCACCAATTCGAGACTGGATATAGGCGTACTTTACTTTTTTTGATTCGAAAAGTACGCCGTTGCTTTTTTTAGGAAATCACGCTCCTCTTTAAGGGCTTTGACTTCTCGTTTAAGTTGGCGGATTTCTTCTGATTCATCTTTGGAGTAATCCACGCCATTCAATGAATTAAACTGCTTGTCGGACAAGCGTTTAAATTGATTTCGCCAGTTATAGATTTGATTAACATGCAGACCAAGTTCTTTGGCAACTTGAATAGCTGTAACACCTTCTTCATCCGACCGGCGTACGGCTTCTTTCCTAAATGCTTCTGTATAGGGTGTATTTTGTTTTTTCTTTGGCATTGTCGCCTCCTTAAACCTAATTGTAGGAGGTGTCTACTTTTCGTGGGTAACTTGGTGAGCTAACGC
>JALTRC010000227.1 GCA_026998145.1 Gammaproteobacteria bacterium | reverse complement strand
CAAATGGCTGGCCGGCAAAGGATTTGCCAGTCATTTTTAAACGGGCTGTTTCACCTTCAGCTGGAATGTCCGCACTGTTAATGGCATAGCCATCCATAGCCGAGTTTATAAAGGGCGGTACATCTAAGGGGGAGGTCACATCATGGCTGAGGACTCGCCCTAATGCTTCACGAATGGAAACACTGCGTTGGGTTTTGATGGCCTTGACGCCATTGAGTATGCGTTCCTGCGCCTGTTCAAAAGACAGTGAATTAGGGTCGAAATCGTCACAGCTTGGGTTTTTGTTTTTCATGGTTGTCACTTTTGTTTGATGTAGTCGAGAATAAAGTCTGCAATTTGCCGGGGTTGATTGAGATCCAGCAGCGGCAGATTGTCAGGTGTTGTTATCTGTTCATCACAGGCCAGGGCAATAATGTGTTTATCTTCTGGAAACATTAAATCCTTGCCAGTGGATGGCCGGTGCAATTCAATTTTTGCAAAGGGCCATTGCTTGAAACCTTCGATCAGTAATAAGTCCACCTGCTCAGGGTCAATATATTGAATCAGTTCATCCAGCTGCGGTTCCGATTCTGTTTCCTTATCCAGCATCAGCACGGTGCGTTTGCTGGAGCTGATAATCATGGGAGTGGCGCCGGCTTTGCGCAGTTCATAACTGTCTTTACCCGGTTTATCCACATCAAAGTTATGATGGGCATGTTTAATAATGGCAACCCGTAATCCCTGGGCTTTTAATAAAGGCAAAAGCTGAACCAGCAGGGTGGTTTTGCCGGTGCCACTGTAAGCGGCAAAACCCAGCATGGGAACGGCTGATTGAATCTCTGGAAATGAGTCGCTCATAACAGGTCCTCGGTGCGGTTAAAATTATTAAAGCATTCCGCACTGTCTGAAAAATCCACGATAGCCGGTTCAATGGAGCGGTAAAATCCCTGCACCCTGCGTTCTCCCTGATCTAAAAACTGCTTCAGGGACTTTTTATACTGGCAGGAAATCAGAGCAAATAGCGGCTGTAACCTTTTTCCATCATGGCAGAGTGCAGCGGCTTTGTTTTCTGCTTTCATGGCGTTAAATAAACGGCTTTGTAAATCATCCGGTGGTGATGGGGAGTCGCAGGGCAGGGTTAGAATATAATCGGAATTTGTGTATAGCATGGCGCTGAGTAATCCAGCCAGTGGCCCCTGAAAGTCATCCAGCGTATCTTTAATGACCGGGTAGCCATAGCTCTGGTAGCGTTCAATATTACGGTTGGCGCTAATCAATATGCAATCACTGTGAATATGGGATAAACAATGCTCAATCAGCAGCTTGCCCCGGTATTCCATCAGGCCCTTATCCTGATTTTGCATTCGGCTACCCTGACCGCCGGCCAGTATCAGGGTACAAATCGTCTCAGTGCCTGTGTGCATATGTCAGATGGAACGCAATATTATGAAGTTGGTACATTTTATCATAAGCTAATGGGATAGATTCTATGGAAATATCAGGTAAATACGCAGCGTAATGGCTAAATCCGATCAACTCTCCAGCACCGAACAAAGCATTATCGAACAGTTTTTAGATGCCCTGTGGATGGAGCATGGGCTGAGCGTTAATACTTTATCGGCTTACCGAAATGATCTGGCCGGTTTAGGCCTGTGGGCGCAGCAACAAAATATCCCCTTACTTAAAATAACAGGCCACCATATACAGGATTACCTGTTTTATTTGCATGATCAGAATATTAGCCGCCGCTCTGCCGCCAGAAGCCTTTCCAGTCTGCGCCGTTTTTATGCCTGGCAAAGCCGGGAGGGGCGCATGGGGGAAAATCCCTGTGAATTGATTGAATCCCCAAAGCCCGATAAACCCTTACCGAAAACCCTCACGGAACAGCAGGTGGAAGATTTACTCAATGCACCGGATTTAAACTCGCCCCTGGGCATCCGTGACCGGGCCATGCTGGAGATTTTATATGCATCGGGATTGCGAGTCAGTGAGCTGACTGGCCTTAGCTTTTCCCAGCTTTCCCTGCAACAGGGGCTGGTGCGAATTACCGGCAAGGGTAATAAAACCCGCCTGGTGCCCCTGGGTGAAGAGGCGCAGCAGTATTTAAAACAGTATCTTAAAACTGCGCGCATGGATTTAATGGGGCAGCATCCACCCTGTGATGAAATATTTGTCACTAACCGGGGCCGTGGCATGACACGCCAGGCCTTCTGGTATTTAATCAAACGCTATGCCATGCAGCTGGGGATTCCTCTGGATGATCTTTCCCCCCACACCCTGCGCCACGCCTTTGCCACACACTTGCTCAATCACGGCGCGGATTTACGGGTTGTGCAGATGCTTTTGGGGCATACGGATATTTCCACTACACAAATATATACCCATGTAGCTGATGAAAGACTGAAATCCCTGTATCATCAGCACCACCCAAGAGCTTGACCGAAAATATACTGAATTATCTATCTGAAACCGAGTCTATCGGTGAGTGAATACATTAACGAGAATTAACTTTATGAAAGTTTTAGCAAAATACCTGCTTATTCCATTATTTTTACTGGCTGGTGCAGTGCAGGCGGGAAATGCCGATAGTAAAACCACCCAGAAAATAAGAGATGCCCTGAGCAAGCATCTACCTTCCGCCGCACAGGCCGGTGTAAAAACAACCCCCATGAAAGGCATATATGAAGTTGCGGTGGGCGGAACCATTTTATATGTGAGTGAAGATGGTCGTTATGTCATCAATGGCAATATGCTGGATTTACAAACCCGCCGTAACCTGACCGAAGAAACCATGGGCGAAGTGCGCAAGAAGCTGGTGGATGAGCTGGGTGAGAAAAACATGCTGGTTTATATGCCCGATGGCAAGGTAAAACACACCATTACCGTTTTTACCGATATTTATTGCCCATATTGCCGCCGTCTGCACAGTGAAATGGATGAATATAAAAAGAACGGGGTAAAAGTGCGTTATGTGTTTTTACCCTTCAAAGGCAAACGCAGCTATGATGCGTCTGTGAATGTGTGGTGTGCAGATAATCCTCAGGAAGCTATGAATAAAGCCAAAGCCGGCGAGGAGATTCCCCATAAAACCTGTGCCAACCCCATTGATAAACATAAGGCATTGGGCAGCGATTTAGGCATTCGCGGCACACCTGCCATTATGTTTGAAAATGGTCAGATGAGCCCAGGCTATGTACCCGCGAAGAAAGTGATTCAGCAAATGGAAGCCATGGGACTGTAAAAAATAAAATGCATAAACCTGTTGCGCCTTCCTGTGATGAAAACTGGCAGCCAATACTGCAATGTATAAAAGGGCTGTTTACTGAACCGGAAACCCTGCTTGAAATTGGCAGCGGCACAGGGCAGCACGCGGTTTATCTATGCCCCCATCTACCCCATCTAAGATGGCAGCCCAGTGATCTGGCGGATCAAATAGAGGGGATGGAGCAGTGGTTTAAGGATGCGGAACTGCCGCAAATACTATCCCCCAAAACACTGGATGTGAGTGATGAGTACTGGCTGGATGATCCGGTGGCTTATGTGTTTACGGCCAATACCACACATATTATGTCGTGGCAGAAGGTGCAGCATATGTTTGCGGGAATCGGGCGGCATTTAAAAAGTGGCGGGCTGTTTGCCCAGTACGGGCCGTTTAATTATAACGGTGAATATACCTCGCCCAGTAATGCCCGCTTTGATGACTGGTTAAAGCAGCGGGATCCCCAAAGCGGTATCCGCCACTTTGAAGACCTGGCCCAATTAGCCAGAGAAAATTCACTGATTTTGCACTCCGATAATGAAATGCCCCAGAACAATCGTATTCTGGTCTGGCAGAAGCTGTAGTCACTAATTAACCCGGTTGATAAATTCCTGTTGGTTGTAGGCATTGATAATATCGATGGCCTGGTCGCAAATTTGTTGAGCGTTACCGGGATTCATTTCATCACCGGGCACATTGGCCACCGTAATACCGCGGCTGTTTGCCGCATCCATATCAATGTGATCGTGGCGATTTCCCGCCGCGACAATCAGCTGCAGTTTAAAGGCTTCCTCAATAACCTGGGCAGTTACCGGCACACCAATGGTAATAATGGCATCGGCTCGCCAGCATCGCTCAACCACTTCCTCATCACTTAATTGCAGAAACTGCAGCCAGCCGAATTTAGGTAAGTCCAGTGGTGGAAAATCTGCATCCTGTGGTAAATGCTCACAACCCAGTACAACAACATTCATTATTTATCTGCCTGAAATCACTAAAAAATCCATTATATTCCTATATGGAATTTAAATAACATGAAATAATATCCCGGTATTTTTGATAAGCCAGACACTATGAAGCCAATCTACAAATCGAATAAGCTGGATAATGTGTGCTACGACATTCGTGGCCCCGTATTGCAGGAAGCCAGACGCCTTGAAGAAGAAGGCCACCGCATTATTAAATTAAATATCGGTAATCCGGCACCGTTTGATCTGCTGGCACCGGAAGAAATTATTCAGGATGTGATGCATAACCTGAGTGATTGTCAGGGCTACTCCGATTCCAAGGGCATATATTCTGCCCGTAAAGCGGTAATGCAATACT
>JALTRC010000226.1 GCA_026998145.1 Gammaproteobacteria bacterium | reverse complement strand
AGGGGCAGCGACGTCGCACCATTGAGCGACTGAGCCGCAACCAGCTGCGCATACTGGTGGCCACCGATGTGGCGGCCCGTGGTCTGGATATTAAAGGCATCAGCCATGTGGTGAATTTTGATATGCCTATGCAGGCAGAGGACTATGTGCATCGCATCGGCCGTACCGGCCGGGGCGGGGCAACAGGTACAGCGGTTTCATTGATTGGCCCGAAGGACTGGGGATTATTACAGGGCGTGGAAAAACTGCTGGAAAGCAAGCTGGAAGTCACGGAAATCGCAGGTCTGGAACCTAAACAGCCAAGGCCTAAATTCAACCCTAAAGCCAAAGGCCGCAATGGATCACAGCGCCGTCGCAAGCCATCCATTCATTATAAACATGGTCGTGCTTCATCAGGTGGCAATCAGCGCCGACGTCGTCGTGCCCCCCGTGAGCTGAACGCGGCTTAAAACACTATGCCCGGCTATTCTGCCGGGCATCATACAGGGGGAATATTTTATTCCCGCGGCCACTGATCTCGAACATCCCCCCAACACCTGAAAATTCAGTATTTGCGTTATGCTTGGCAAAACATTTGCATCAAGCTGAGCTAGACTTGAACTCGAATTTTAAAAAATAATAACGATAAAGGGTGCGTTTGATGACATCTGACTTTTTATATATCTGGTTTCCACAGCAGCCGGCCGTTTCAATTTTGATCTGGGCGGTGCTGGCCATCTTCTTAATGTATATTGCCCGCACGCCAGCGCATCAGGCTTTATGTGGTGCCGCCCGCAGCTTGCATAATGCCCTGCGGCTGATAGCCCGTTCCATTATGCTGGCAGAAAACCAGCTACGGCAGCGTAATCGTGAGGTGCTGCTGGCTCACGGGCGGGAGGCGGTGGAACGGCAGATTGATCGGGAGTTTCAGCGGGTAGAGGCGCTGGTGAGTCGGGATCTGAGCGGCTATCCCTCCCTGCAGCGGGACTTAAAAGAACAGATCGCCAAAATCGATGAGGATTATATACAGTCGGGAGAAGTTCCACCTCAACCTCCTGAATGGTTAAAAGTCATAGAGGCGGTGGCCGAGATTCCGGGAAATGGCTCCACTGTGGTTAGTAATATTCTGGGGGATATACATGCCACCCTAAAAAAATCCATGAACCGGGATCTGGCGGAATATCGTAAGGCCAATAAAGAGCGTCATGCCCTGTTGAAAAAAATGATGCCCTACTGGCGCTCTTTAGGTAAAACATTGGTCAGCGTAGAGAAAAAAATCACCGGCCTGGAACATCGCTCCAATGTAATTGATGAGCAGATGCAGCAATACGAGCAGATTCTGGCGCAAACTGATCAGGCTGAACGAACCCTGTCTTCTTCATCCTTAACCCAGTTTTTTATATCTGCGCTGGTAATGAGTATTGCCATTATTGGCGGCGTGGTGAATTTTTTGCTGGTGGCTCTGCCCATGAAAGAGATGGTGGGGGCACACAGCTATCTGGCAGGTATGCCCGCATCGGATGTGGCGGCCCTGTTTATAATTGCCATCGAAGTAACCTCGGGATTATTTTTAATGGAGTCTGTTGGGGTAACCCGGCTGTTTCCCATTATCAGTAGTCTGGATGATCGCAAACGCAAAATTATTTTCTGGGTAACGCTGACATTTCTGCTGGTGTTCGCCAGTATTGAATCATCCCTGGCCTATATGCGTGAAATGCTGATTGCGGATAATGCGGCCATTACGCAATTTCTTTCTGATAATGTAAAGGTAGAAGAGCCACAGCTCAGCTGGATTCCCTCAGTGGGGCAAATGGTTATGGGCTTTATTCTGCCCTTTGCGCTGACCTTTGTGGCTATACCTCTGGAATCTTTTATTCATTCCTCCCGTACGGTTATTGGCCTGGTCGTTGCCTGGCTGCTGCGTATGCTGGCTTTTGCGGTGCGTTTATCGGGACAGTTGCTTTATTCGCTGGGACGTTTACTGGTGAATATTTATGATCTGATTATTTTTCTGCCACTACGGATTGAGCAGTCAGTCAGGCAGCGTAAATCAGGCGCAGCAGCTGAAGTGGAAACACTCGATGAAGCCGTTGTGGCAAGCACAGAGGAAAAATAATGTTAAAACTTCGTTTAATATTTGTTGTTTTTACACTGGTTTTATTACAAAGCTGCACAGAAGCCAAAATGGATAGTCGCGCAGTCTATATGCTGCTGGATACTTCGGGCACTTATACTAAACAGTTTGATAAGGCCGATGGCATTATCAAATATCTACTGGCTAAATTATCAACCGGGGATTCTCTGGCACTGGCCAGAATTGATAGTGGCAGTTTTAGCGAAAAAGATATTATCGCAAAAATAACTTTTGATTTACGTCCTTCCAAAGCCAATGCGCAAAAGCGGGCTTTTTATACCGCTGTAAACGAATATGGAAAAGATATTCGCAACAGCAGTTATACGGATATTACCGGCGGACTGTTGCAGGCAATAGAGTATTTGAATGAAACCGGTGCCAGCGATAAAACCATTCTGATTTTTTCCGATTTAAAAGAAGAGATCAAGGAAGGGCATGTGAGGGACTTCCCTATTGCCTTTAACGGTATTAAAGTCATTGCCCTGAATGTAACCAAGCTGAAATCAGATAATGTGGACCCACGGGAATATATGGATCGCATTGCCGCATGGAAAAAGCGGGTAGAGGATGGGGGCGGTAGCTGGGAGGTGATTAATGATTTTGATCATCTTGGCGATATTTTGAAATGATTTTTTTTAGTTAAAAGTTATAGGTTCTTGTGTCATTCCCGTCGCGCGAGAGTGGCTGCTTGCGAAGTTTTAATTATTTTTTATACTTTTGACTTACAGCTCGAATCCCCTCAACCCCTGCAATCCCCCAGAATGAATCGCCAGTACACGACTGCCTTTTGGGAAGTGTCCTTTACGAATCAGATCAAAAATGCCATACATCATTTTTCCTGTATAAACGGGCTCCAGTTGTATAGCGTACTGGGTCTTAAAACTATTTATAAAATCCAGTAGTGCTGTCTGTGTTTTGGCATATCCGCCAAAATGATAGTTAAGATTGATGTTCCAGTTATGCTGCTTTTTATGGCCGCCGTCATTGAGCTTTTTACTGACGTCATCAATTAGAAACGCAGCTGATTTTAAAACTGCAAAACCCAGTATTTGGGTTTGCTCTCTGGCGCTGCTTATTAAACCTGCCAGTGTTGTGCCTGTGCCGCAGGCCTGGCAAATAAAGTCATAATCATCCTGAATTTCTGTATTGATTTCTGCACAGCCCTGCATGGCCAGAGTATTACTGCCACCTTCCGGGATTAAATAAAAATCACCATATTGATGATGTAACTTGCTGATAAATGCTTCTGTGTGTTTTTGCCGGTAGTCGGCACGATTGATATATTCAAGCCGCATGCCCCAGTTACTGGCATCCTGTAATGTCGGGTTTAGCGGTGAGTGGGTTTCGCCGCGAATAATGCCGATGGTTTTAAAGCCCAGTAGTTTTCCGGCAGCGGCGGTGGCATGAATATGATTGGAAAAAGCCCCGCCAAAAGTCAGCAGGGTATGTTGTTTCTGTTGCTGCGCGGCCAGTAGATTATATTTAAGCTTGCGCCATTTATTGCCCTGTAGCAGCGGATGAATTAAATCATCCCGTTTCATATGTAGTGTAATGCCGGACTGTGTTAAAAAGTCAGACTGACAATGGCTGATGGGCGAAGGGATATGCAGATGCAGGGACTTCATGGCCATTGCTGCCATGAAGTTAAAATCCGTTCAGACAAGGAATTATTTGGCCACAACGTGAATAACAGAGGCGTATTCAAAATACACAATGCGATCGTTATATACCCAGCGGGTAATGGGGGGCTTGCCTACGGCGGGGATAATTTCCAGTGGTCGCCCCAGTTCCTGTTCAACTCTGGCTTCGGACGTACCGCGGCGGGGAAAGTCGATATGCGCAACGCTGGCGGCGGGTATTTCAACCCTGTCACCCCGGGTTTGGGTGATAACCGTTTCAGCGGGTTTGTCTGCGGGTGCTGCACTGGTTTCAGCCGGCCTTGCGTCAGGAGTCTCTTCCTGTACCTGTACCGGGGCAGGGGCTTCATTTTCCAGTTCGGTCGGGCGGTCTGCAAAACTGCTGGGGCTATAACTTAAAGGGAAGGCGGCAAGCAGGCTAAGGCAAAGAATCTTTTTCATGGTCGTTACCATTTTGTTTATTGTGTTTTTATTTTAGGGCACCTCTGATTAAGTCTATCATATCTCTGCGTGATCTGAAGCATTCAGCTACAAGGCGTCGCTTCGCAGTGAATGGCTGGCCCTTTACAAGAAGCGCAACACAGTAGATGGATGCTTCAGATCGCGCCCTGCGGGGCGCACAGGTGAGCTCACACTCTGCGTTCCAGCTTTTCACCAGGCAATAAGCATGCTTTTATCACCAGGGATGGTGGGTATGCAGATTTTGCAGGAGCAAAAATCTGCCAAAGCTGCGCCTTGATTGTGAACTCACCTGTGTGCCAGAGATATGAGACTTGATCAGAGGTGCCCTGACGTTTTTTGAAAAAATTAACAGGCTGGTGCTTTGCAAGCTATATCCATTTCAATTTTTATGAAGATAAAAGCATTTTGTCCGCAAATAAAACAGCTGCCCTGGTGTATCTCGGTTTATACCAAAGCCGCTGACTGTGAAATCAGCTAAAAATCGGCTGGTCGATATAGCGGGCAATCAGCCCCATCTCACCCATGGCAGCCGGTACGGGTATGCGCACTTTATAGCCGCCCCCTTTGGCTTCTTCCATGGCTACGCCATTCATATCTTCCATTTGCTCCAGAATCATATCCTGATTGCCTGAGGGCATAATCAGTTCCAGTTTGTCGCCCACGGCAAATTTGTTTTTTACATCTATATCTGCCATGCCGGTTTTTTCATCATAGCCGGTGACTTCCCCGACAAACTGTTGCTGCCGTGAAACCGAATTGCCCTGCATTAAATTCTGGTATTCCTTGGTGTGATGGCGCTCATAAAAGCCATCGGTGTAACCCCGGTTGGCCAGGTTCTCCAGTGTGCCCAGTAATTCCGGGTTAAATTCACGGCCTGCCAGTGCATCGTCTATGGCCTGTTTGTAACTTTGTGCGGTACGGGCCACATAATAATGGGATTTGGTGCGGCCCTCGATTTTTAAGCTGTCGACGCCAATGGTGGCCAGCTTATGTACATGCTCCACTGCCCGCAGGTCTTTGGAGTTCATAATATAGGTGCCGTGTTCATCTTCAATCACCGGCATCATTTCGCCGGGGCGATTAGGTTCTTCTATAAAAATCGGCTGGTCGGCCAGGGGATTGCGCTGCTCGCCCATATCGGAGATGGGTTTGAAAACCCCTTCGGCATTTTCCGCGCCGGGGGTGGTTTTATAATCCCAGCGGCAGGCATTGGTGCAGGTGCCCTGGTTAGGGTCCCGGTGATTAAAGTAGCCGGATAATAAACAGCGGCCGGAATAGGCAATACACAAAGCTCCGTGAACAAACACTTCCAGCTCCATATCCGGACACTGCTGGCGGATTTCGGCAATCTCGTCCAGAGATAATTCCCGCGACAATATCACCCGCTCTATGCCCACCGACTGCCAGAATTTAACCGCCGCATAATTCACCGTATTGGCCTGCACCGATAAATGAATCGGCATCTCCGGCCAGGTTTCCCGCACCATCATAATCAGGCCGGGATCCGCCATAATCAGCGCATCCGGTTTCATTTCAATCACCGGGCGCAGGTCATCAATATAGGTTTTGATCTTGCTGTTATGGGGCATTAGATTGGAGGTGAGAAAAAACTTTTTGCCCAGAGCGTGGGCTTCCTTAATACCGATGGCCAGATTTTCATCCATAAAATCGTTATTGCGCACCCGCAGGCTGTAACGGGGTTGTCCCGCATAAACTGCATCGGCTCCATAGGCAAAAGCGTAACGCATATTGCGCAGGGTTCCGGCGGGGGATAAAAGTTCGATCTGTTTCATAGTGTAATACAGGCTTGCGGGGGGAGGCGTATTTTAGCACTACAGAGGTATGAAGGTGAGGTTTTGTATAAAGGGGCTTAAAGCAATTGTCCGCAAATGAACGCAAAGCACGCAAATTCAGGTGCAGCCTAATTTTATTGTGACTATTTTCAGCCAGTATCTAAAGGTAGAATGCAGCCATGACTGAGATAATACTGAATATATGGCAGGTCATGCTGGATGCGTCTTTCTGGCTATTGCTGGGATTGCTGGCTGCCGGTCTGGTAAAGGCTTATGTTCCGGAATCGGCCATGCAACGCTGGATGGGCGGAAGTGGCTTTACCGCTGTAACAAGGGCGGCGTTGTTTGGCGCGCCCCTGCCTTTGTGTTCCTGTGGTGTGCTGCCGGCGGCGCTGGGCATGTACCGCAGCGGCGCTTCTAAAGAAGCGACCGTGTCCTTTTTGATTTCCACACCTGAGACCAGCACCGATTCAGTTGCGGTGACCTATGCCCTGATGGGGCCGCTAATGGCTGTCTATCGCCCCATTGCTGCACTATTTAGCGCCATGGTCAGCGGTATGATGGTGACTCTGGTGAAAGATGAGGAGCCGCCGCAAGCGCCTGAGGCAGTTTCCAGCTGTGGGCAGAGCAGCTGCGCATCCGGCTGTAGTAGTGAGGCGCCGGCTGTGGAAAAAACAGAAAACCGGCTGATGGCCGCATTGCGCTATGGGGCCACCGAGCTGCTAGATGATATTTCCCGCTGGCTAATGCTGGGCATTATACTGGCCGGGGTGATGAATACCCTGATACCCCCCGGCTGGCTGGCCCAATGGGGGCAGGGGCTTGCTGCCATGCTGATTATGTTGCTGGTGGGGATTCCCATGTATATCTGCGCCTCAGCCTCTACGCCGGTGGCTGCCGGCCTGTTGATTGCCGGGGTTTCACCGGGCACGGTGCTGGTGTTTTTACTGGTGGGCCCGGCGACCAATATGGCCAGTATTATGCTGCTGTCGAAAACACTGGGGCGGCAGGTGACCGCCATGTATTTACTGGGATTGTCCCTGTGCAGCATTGCAAGCGGCCTGTTGCTGGACTGGCTTATCAGGTTTTATCAATACGATATGCTGGTGAGTATGGAGAAAACTGAGCAACTGTTGCCGGCAGGCTTGCAAACCGCCAGCGCCCTGCTGTTATTGATTCTGATCTGGCCAAAACTTCGCTCTATTCTTTTGCCGTTTCTTAAAGCACCGGCTCAAGTTTGAGTGATAGATTATATATAAAGCCTAGCTGATTGATTTTTATGAGGTAATCTTTTTATATTGTGCTACTATCAGCTTCATAAGCTCAAACAGCGGCTCTTTCCACTACTGAGGATGTTTGGATGAACAGAAAATTCCGTATTCTATTTGCCATGGGTCTGGCAATTGTTTCTACACAAAGCTATGCCGGTCGTCAGGGTATACATTTTTTATATGGTGGCGGCTTATCCGTGGCTGCGCCTCAGGTTAAAAGCAATATTGCTTCCCATGATCCAACGGCAGTGGGTGAGATTGTTTTGGGTGTTGAAGAAGATGGCTGGGCAGCGGAATATACTGCCATGAAATCTCTGGATGCGGGAACAGGGGCATCCGGTATTGATTACAATACAACGGTTAGTGTGGTCTCGCTTGCATATCGCACGGTTGAAAAAAATAATCGCTATTACAAATATAAATTTGGCAAGATGGATCAGGATTTTGATTATATCGGTGCAGGAAGCTCGCCTACGGTTACGACTAGCGGTAATCTTTATAGTTTTGCGGTGGGATTTAGAATGGCGCAGACCGAGCGCCTGGAAATCGAATACGGCTATTACGCCAGGAAAAAAGAAAACACAACAACGTCATTTTTAACAGGCACCCATATGCTGACTCTGCGTTACCTGTTTGGCGGTGTGCCTTTCGACTATTAAGATTATTTTCGGATAATGAAAATAATTCAAAAAAGCAGGCTCTTCAAAGAGCCTGCTTTTTTATGCAATGCTGCATACGCTCCTGTGTGCCTATGTCATGCCAGCTACCCGTATAATGTTCGCCGCTAATGGCATTGTTTTTTATATGCTGACGAATCAGTGGCGCCAGTGGAAAGGCGCCACTTTGACAGCCGCTGAAAAAATCAGTCTGATAAAGTCCTATACCACTATAAGTTAATGCCTCTGTTCCATGCTCCTGCAAGCGCCCGTTCTGTAAATAAAAATCACCGGCCGGGTTATGGGGAGGGTTGTTCACTAAAATCAGGTGGGCGCCACTGTTTAATTTTTTATGGATTAAATTTTTATAGGGGTAGTCCGTCCATATATCCCCATTGACGACCAGAAAAGGTTCTTCACCCAGCAAAGGCAGCGCATGAAAAATACCGCCGCCGGTTTCCAGCGCCTGCTCCCCTTCATTGGAATACTGGATCTGTACGCCATAGTCTGAACCGTCACCCAGGGTGTCGATAATCTGTTGTCCCAGCCAGGCCAGGTTAATCACAATCTCTTTAAAACCGGCTGCCGCCAGATTATGCAGGTGGTATTCAATCAGTCGCTGCTTGCCGACTTTAATCAATGGCTTGGGTGTGGTGTCGGTCAGGGGGCGCATACGCTCACCGCGACCGGCTGCCAGAATCATGGCCTTCATTGCAGGGCTTCCAGTAAGGATGAGTCTGTCTGAATATTCCATGACTGAAATAAATCCAGCAGGACACGGGTTTCAGGGTAGCGTTGGCAAACATCCACAATATAGGCCAGTACCAGTGGCAGGTCATTCAGATAATGGCTTTTGCCATCACGGTAGTTTAAGCGGCAGAAAATACCGGCGACTTTAATATGCCGTTGCAGGCCCATTAAGTCATAGTGTTTGATAAAAGTGTTCAGATCTGTATGGATTTGTGATTTGTTTTGCTGATAAAACATCTCTACAAATTGTAGCTGGGTTTGTCCTGGCCAGCTGATATAACAGTCTTTTAATAATGAAACCAGGTCATAGCTAATGGGGCCGATAACCGCATCCTGAAAATCAATCACACCGGGATTGTTATCATCGGTAATCATCAGATTGCGACTGTGATAATCCCGGTGTACAAAAACCTGGGTTTGTTCTTTGGCGCTTTGAATCAAATGATTAAACAGTTTTTGTAGCTGTGAAGATTCCTGTGAATTGATTTGAATATTTAAATGGCGTTTTAAAAACCAGTCATTAAATAAATCCATTTCGGTTTGCAGAAGGGTATCATCGTATAAAGGCAGGTCTGCCTGAATCGTCTGCATTTTATGCAGGGCATTCAGCGCATCGGTATAAAGGCTGTTAACCGTTTCTGTATTGAGTTTATCCAGATATGCCGTGCTGCCCAGATCGCTTAATAACATAAAGCCCTGTTCCACATCCGCCTCATATATATGGGGTGCATGTACAGCGGATTGTTCAATAAGCCGGGCAATGTTAATAAATGGCTGGCAGTCCTCCTTATCCGGTGGCGCGTCCATCACAATCCGGCTTTGCTGCTGATAAGATACACGAAAATAACGGCGGAAGCTGGCATCAGCAGAGGCTGGTTTAATCTGAAAATCATCGCTGTGTAAAACATCACTTAACCAGCGCTTTAATTGCTGTAGACGGGGATCGTTATTCATTCGTTATTGGTATTATAATGTCGTTAAAGAATTGTAACAGTGAAGTCAAAACAGTATAAGGGGCGAATATGAATAAGCCGGTAGTGATTATTGGTCTGGGCGAAATGGCAGGGGTTTTTGCACGGGGCTTTTTGCGCAAGGGGCATCATGTATTTCCCGTATTACGCGGCATGGATATGCAGGAATGTGCAAAAGAATATCCCGAGCCGGAACTGGTGCTGGTAGCGGTGGCGGAGAAAGACCTGCATGAAGTTTTATGCTGTATGCCAGGCCAGTGGAAAAACCAGCTGGTGTTGTTACAGAATGAATTATTACCCGCCGACTGGGGGAAGCATTGTCTGGATAATGTGACGGTGATTTCCGTGTGGTTTGAAAAGAAAAAAGGTCAGGATGCCAAAGTGATTATTCCATCACCTGTGTATGGCCCCCAGTCACAACTGATTCATGACGCCCTGGCGACCATCGATATTCCGGTGAAAATATTGTCATCAGAAGATGAACTGCTGTTTGAGCTGGTGGTTAAAAATGTCTATATCATTACCACCAATGTAGCCGGATTGAAAGTGGGAGGAACAGTGGGCGAGCTGTGGCAGCAGCATCAACAGCTGGCCAGGGATGTGGCAGCTGAAGTGCTGGCAATTCAGCAGGCCATGACAGGTAAAACTTTTGATAAGGATGCCATTATTGATGCCATGGTCAAAGCCTTTGAAGGTGATATGAATCATAAATGTATGGGACGCAGTGCACCGGCAAGATTGCAACGTGCGCTGGAGCAGGCAGAAAAATACGGGCTTGAAGTGCCGGTGATTCGACAGATTGAAGCGGATGCTAAACGGGAAGATTAGGTGTTAAAGTTTTCACCACGGAGAGCGCAGAGAAAGGCCTTAACTTATTGTTAATTTCGCTTGCCTCATTATAAAAAACTCTGTGTCCTCCGTGGTAAATCGCTTTTAAAAACCGCGATTATTCAAGCACCATAATCGGCCCATTAGCTGCAGTGATTTTAGTATGAGCAATGGCCGCATATTCCGCCCGCAGGCGGCTATAAACCTGATTCAGTTCCATACCTAATACCTTGCTGGTAATGGCACGAATCACACCCGCATGGGCAATTATCAGAATATGCTGGCCCTGATATTCGTTGGCGTAGCCTTCATAAGCCTGCCAGACCCGCTCTGCAAAATCATCCAGTGGCTCGGCCCCCGGTGGACGATGATTGATGGGGTCCCGTAAAAAATTCTCCAGGGCATCCCCTTCGTTCTGCTGAATGTCTTCCGGGGTACGGCCTTCCCAGCTGCCAAAGCCAATTTCTTTGAACTGATCTTCCATAGTGACTTTTATTTCCAGCGAGCCGGCCAGCGCATTGGCAAAGTGGTAACAGCGGGACAGGGGCGAGGTAATAATATGCTGCCAGGGCGGGGTGTCGGGGATGGCGTTCCACATCTGCTGCCAGCCTTTGTCACTGAGTTCATCGTCAATGGTGGAGCCCCGGTAGCAGCGGCCACCCTGGGGTTCACCGTGACGCATAATATCGATTCTGGTATCGCTCATCAGGCAATCCAGCCAATCAGAGTGAGGGCAGCAAGAATCGCCAGCCATACGACCAGTGAGCGCAATACCAGCCCGCGGGTGGAACGGATGCAGGCGGTTTCTTCGCCGGGGCCACAGTCTTTTAAGGCGCCCAGCCCGGCAGTGACCAGGGTGTAATAATTGCAGCGGCTTAAATCATCCTGAGGTGTTTTATTGCGAAAACCGTCGCTGGCGCCTTCGTAGTTACCGGTGAGTGCATAGGCCATGGCCAGCAGATGGGCCGGTGCCCAGGCCAGTACGGCCTGTAGTTTTTTCGCGGCTTCGGCCAGTACCGGATTGCTGTGCCCCATGGTGTAGCTGCTTAGCCGGAACAACAGGGCGCCCACGGGCCCAAGCAGTACAAACCAGAAGATGACGGCAAAAACCCGGTCATTGGCCTGATGTAATATGCCGCGCATCACCTCGGCAATCTGCTGGTCGGGTGAGCGGGGGGCGTCTTCGCCAATCAATAAACTGGCATAGTGATGGGCCAGCTCTTCATCTCCGTCTTCATGGGCCTGTAAATAGGCGTCCACCTGCTGATCCAGATCTTCGGGCCCTAAGCAGAATAAAAATACAATCAGGCCAAAAGCCAGGCTGAATAAGCCAAACAGGG
>JALTRC010000225.1:249-11824 GCA_026998145.1 Gammaproteobacteria bacterium | reverse complement strand
CTTTATGACCCTGACGATTGTGTATCTGGATATGGCGCATCAAGAACATTAATTTTTAACGATTAACTTTTAAAACTTAAACTTTCTCACAGGAGAGAATCATGACTGAAGCAACTGCTTTTCTTTATATTGCCGGTGCATTAATGATGGGTCTGGGTGCACTGGGTGCAGCCGTTGGTATCGGTATCCTAGGTGGCCGTTTCCTCGAAGGTGCTGCTCGTCAGCCTGAGCTGATCCCAATGCTGCGTACACAATTCTTTATCGTAATGGGTCTGGTTGATGCGGTTCCCATGATTGCGGTTGGTATTTCCCTGTATGTACTCTTCGCCGTTGTTGGTGGTTAATCAAACATTGTTTTGTTTTTCTGAACAACACGAGGAACTCGCATGAATATTAATGCAACCCTCATCGGCCAATCGATCGCTTTTTTCCTGTTCGTATGGTTCGTGATGAAATATGTATGGCCACCGCTGATTGCAGCGCTGGACGAACGTAAAAAGACGATTGCCGATGGTCTGGCCGCTGCTGAACGCGGTCAACATGAGCAGGAGCTGGCAGAGAAAAAAGCTGCCGAGTACCTGAAAGACGCAAAAGAGCAGGCAACTGATGTGCTGGCCCAGGCCCAGAAACGGGCTTCTGAAATTATTGAAGAAGCCAAAAATGGTGCTAAAGAAGAAGCGGATCGCATCCTGGTGGCAGCTCATGCATCGATTGATCAGGATATAAATCGCGCCAAAGAACAACTTCGCCAGCAGGTCGCCAGTATTGCGGTGTCCGGTGCCGAGAAAGTTCTGAAACGTGAAATCGACGAGAAGGCACATGCCGACATCGTTGATGACCTGATCACGCAGATATAGGTACGCTTATGTCGGAGATAACTACTGCCGCACGACCCTACGCACGGGCTATTTTTGAGCTGGCTCAGGCGGAGTCCACTCAGGACAAATGGACTGAGGTTTTAGCGCTGTTATCTGTCATTGTTGAAAATGCAGATATGCGTGAAGCACTGGACTCCCCCAAACTCAGTGCTGAACAAAAAGCCGAGCTGCTGATTGATGTCTGTAACGGTGAGCTGAGTGATGAAAATCGCAATGCCATCAAGTTGCTGGCGGAAAATGGCCGCCTGGGTCTGCTACCGGAAATTGCCAACTTATATGAAGCTTTCCGTGCAGAAGCAGAAAGTAAACTGGAAGCCACAGTCACATCGGCCTTCCCGCTTACGGATGCACAGCAAACAACAATAGCCGAAGCCCTGAAGAAAAAGCTTGGGTGCGATATTACATTGGTCACCCAAACCGATGAATCATTAATCGGTGGCGTGGTAATTCGAGCCGGCGATTTGGTAATTGATGGTTCTACGCAGGCACGATTGAGCGCTTTATCTCAATCCCTGAGCCATTAGCCTGGAACCATTACGAGGATCTGAAGAATGCAACTGAATCCATCAGAAATCAGTGAACTGATTAAAAAACGAATAGAAAACTTTGATGCCCAGGCGGAAGCCCGCACCGAAGGTACAATTGTAAGTTTAACCGACGGCATTATCCGTGTGCATGGCTTAACAGAAGCCATGCAGGGTGAAATGCTGGAGCTGCCCGGCGATACCTATGCCATGGCGCTGAACCTGGAACGGGACTCTGTTGGCGCCGTGGTATTAGGTTCCTATGGTCATCTTTCAGAAGGCGATACGGTAAAATGTACCGGCCGTATTCTGGAAGTGCCCACAGGTGATGCCCTGTTAGGTCGTGTGGTTGACTCTCTGGGTAACCCCATTGACGGCAAGGGCCCAATCGAAAACGCAACTTTTGCGCCGATTGAAAAAATCGCCCCCGGTGTTATTGAACGTAAGTCGGTTGACCAGCCGGTTGAAACCGGTATCAAGTCTATCGACTCCATGGTGCCCATTGGCCGTGGTCAGCGTGAGCTGATTATCGGTGACCGTCAAACAGGTAAAACAGCGGTAGCCATTGATGCCATCATTAACCAGAAAGGTTCCGGCGTTAAGTGTGTCTATGTAGCGGTTGGCCAGAAGGCTTCAACCATTGCCAACGTGGTGCGTAAGCTGGAAGAACATGGCGCCATGGAGCACACCATTGTAGTGGCGGCTGCGGCGTCTGATTCTGCTGCCATGCAGTATATTGCGCCTTATTCCGGTTGTTCCATGGGTGAGTATTATCGTGACAACGGCGAAGATGCGCTGATTGTATTTGATGATTTAACCAAGCAGGCCTGGGCCTATCGTCAGGTATCCCTGCTGCTGCGTCGTCCGCCCGGTCGTGAAGCCTATCCCGGTGACGTATTCTACTTACACTCCCGTCTGCTGGAGCGTGCATCCCGCGTGAATGCGGATTATGTTGAAAAATTCACCGAAGGTCGTGTTAAGGGTAAAACCGGTTCATTAACGGCGCTGCCAATTATCGAAACCCAGGGTGGTGACGTATCGGCTTTCGTACCCACAAACGTTATCTCCATCACCGATGGCCAGATCTTCCTGGAATCCGATCTGTTTAACGCCGGTATCCGTCCTGCGATTAACGCCGGTCTGTCTGTATCCCGTGTAGGTGGTGCTGCGCAAACCAAGATCATCAAGAAGCTGGGTGGTGGTATTCGTCTGGCGCTGGCCCAGTATCGTGAGCTGGCGGCTTTCGCCCAGTTTGCATCGGATCTGGATGAAGCTACACGTGCCCAGTTAGAGCGTGGTGCGCGAGTCACTGAGCTGATGAAACAGGCTCAGTACAGCCCCATGAGTGTGGCGGATATGGCTTTCTCTCTGTATGCCATTAATGAAGGCTATATGGATGATGTTGAAACAGACAAGATTCTGTCTTTCGAGGCATCTCTGCTGGCTCATGTGAAGAGCAACCACGCTGATCTGTTAAACAAGATCAACGAGACTGGCGATTACAATGATGAAATTGCAGCAGAAATGAAAGCGGCCTGCGATACATTTAAAGCTAACGGCGTTTGGTAATCGGAGATTAAGTCATGGCCGGTGCAAAAGAAATCCGTACCCAGATCAAGAGTATTAAAAATACTCAGAAGATTACCAAGGCAATGGAAATGGTGGCTGCTGCGAAAATGCGTAAAGCGCAGGATCGTATGGAAGCCTCCCGGCCCTATGCTGAAAAAATGCGCAATGTGATTTCCCATGTGGCTCACGCCCATGCGGAAATCAAGCATCCGTTTATGATCGAACGTGAAGTTAAGCGCATTGGTTATATTGTGATTACATCCGATCGTGGTCTTTGCGGCGGCCTGAACAGTAACCTGTTCCGGGCGGTGGTCAATGACATGATGTCTTTCGATGAGAAGGGTATCGAGATTGATGTAGTGGCAGTTGGCCGAAAAGCGGCTGATTTTTTTAAACGCAGTGGTGGCAATGTGGTTGCCAGTGCGACACAGCTGGGCGACTCACCGGAAATTGGTGATCTGATCGGTGCAGTAAAAGTTATGCTGGATGCCTTTGAAGAAGGCAGGATTGATGCTTTGTATATCATTAGCAACGAGTTTGTAAACAGCATGACGCAAAAGCCGACAATCAGTAAATTATTGCCGATTGCCGACCACAGCGAATCTGAATTTAGCTATCACTGGGATTACATTTACGAGCCTGACTCCCGGGATATTCTGGGCAGCCTGCTGATGCGTTTTATCGAGTCACAGGTTTATCAGGGCGTAGTGGAAAATATTGCCTGTGAAATGTCAGCGCGAATGGTGGCCATGAAGTCAGCCACCGATAATGCGGGTGACATGATCGATGGTCTTGAGCTGGTGTACAACAAAGCTCGTCAGGCAGCCATTACCCAGGAAATTTCAGAAATTGTGAGCGGTGCTGCTGCGGTTTAATTGCCGTGCTAGATAACGAATTTAAAGATATATATTTGAGGACAGTCATATGAGTGCTGGAAAAATTGTCGAAATCATCGGTGCGGTGATCGACGTAGAATTTCCTCGGGATAATATTCCCAAGGTATATGATGCGTTGAAAATTGAAAGCGCCGGCCTGACCCTGGAAGTTCAGGCGCAGTTAGGTGATGGCATTGTGCGTGCTATTGCCATGGGTGCAACCGAAGGCCTGAAACGTGGCATGGAAGTTGTGAATACAGGTGCTGCCATTACCGTTCCTGTGGGTCAGAAAACCCTGGGCCGTGTGATGAACGTACTGGGTGATGCCATTGATGAAGCCGGCCCGATCGGTAACGAAGATGCATGGCCGATTCATCGTGCAGCGCCAAAGTATGAAGACCTGGCTTCAGATGTTGCAATCCTGGAAACCGGTATCAAGGTAATCGATCTGGTTATGCCGATCGCCAAGGGCGGTAAGGTGGGTCTGTTCGGTGGTGCGGGTGTAGGTAAAACCGTAACCCTGATGGAGCTGATTCGTAATATCGCGATCGAGCATGATGGCTTCTCTGTATTTGCCGGAGTCGGTGAGCGTACTCGTGAGGGTAATGACTTCTACCATGAAATGACAGAATCCGGTGTACTGGATAAGGTAGCACTGGTTTACGGTCAGATGAATGAGCCACCGGGTAACCGTTTACGTGTTGCCTTAACGGGGCTGACCATGGCGGAATATTTCCGTGATGAAGGCCGTGATGTACTGATGTTTATCGATAACATCTACCGTTACACACTGGCGGGAACGGAAGTTTCAGCACTGCTGGGTCGTATGCCTTCAGCGGTAGGTTATCAGCCAACACTGGCGGAAGAAATGGGTGTGTTGCAGGAACGTATTACCTCAACCAAAACCGGTTCTATCACATCTTTCCAGGCCGTATATGTACCGGCGGATGATTTAACTGACCCATCTCCGGCAACGACCTTCGCTCACCTTGACGCAACACTGGTACTGTCCCGTCAGATTGCCGAGCTGGGTATCTATCCTGCGGTAGATCCACTGGATTCCACGTCACGTCAGCTGGATCCACAGGTTGTTGGCCAGGAGCATTATGATATTGCCCGTGGTGTACAGGGTACGCTGCAACGCTATAAAGAGCTGAAAGATATTATTGCGATTCTGGGTATGGATGAACTGTCTGATGAAGACAAACAGTCAGTTGCCCGCGCCCGTAAGATTCAGCGCTTTTTATCCCAGCCGTTCTTCGTAGCAGAAGTCTTTACCGGTTCTTCAGGTAAGTATGTGTCTTTAAAAGATACACTGGCCAGCTTCAAGGCGATTCTGGACGGTGAGTATGATCATGTTCCCGAGCAGGCATTCTATATGGTTGGCGGCATCGAAGAAGTCGCTGAAAAAGCGAAGGACATGAAATAGGCGTTATAATTATGGCTATGACAACTCATGTAGATATCGTCAGTGCTGAAAAAGCCATCTGGAGCGGACCGGCCACCATGGTTTTTGCACCGGGCGAGATGGGTGAACTGGGTATCGCGCCTCGTCACACGGCTTTGCTGACTCGCCTTAAGGCGGGAGAAGTACGGGTGCAGGACGAGCAGGGTAATGAAGAATCTTTCTTTATTTCCGGCGGTATTCTGGAGGTTCAACCCAGCGTTGTAACGGTATTGAGCGATACTGCTGTACGAGCGGATGATCTTGATGAGGCGCAGGCAATTGCTGCCAAAGAAAGAGCAGAAGCGGATATGGAAAATCGTAAAACTGATATGGATTATGCCAGAGCCAAAGCGGAACTGGCAGAAGCCGTTGCAATGATGGAAACCATCAAAAAAGTACGCAACAGAAAATAAGCCGCAAGGATTTATTTTGAAAAAAGCCGGATTTATTTCCGGCTTTTTTTTGGCTTGCAGTTTTTGTTTAGCCCTTTAAACTGAGCGAAATAATACAAATAGTTAAGGATATAGAGATGGGATTAAGTGTCGTAATTCTGGCAGCTGGCAAGGGTACCCGGATGAAATCGAGTTTACCCAAGGTATTACATAAGCTGGCTAATAAACCGCTAGTTGAACATGTTTATGATACGGCAATGGGGCTGGGCGCTGATGAAGTGGTGGTGGTATATGGGCATGGGGGTGAGCAGCTAAAAGAAAGCTGTTCTCATTTTAAGGCCAAATGGGTAGAACAGAAAGAACAGCTGGGAACGGGCCATGCGGTACAGCAGGTGTTTGATGATATCAATCTGCAAAATACCCTGCTGGTACTTTATGGGGATGTACCCCTGACCAGGCTTGAAACCTTGCAGGCATTGCTGAAAGGAGCCGACGATAAAATTGCTCTGCTTAGTGTTAACCTGGAAAATCCTTTTGGTTACGGGCGGATTCTACGCAATGAGCAGGGTGAAGTTTGCGGCATCGTTGAACAGAAAGATGCGACAGATGAGCAGCTGAAAATTCAGGAAGTGAATACAGGCATTCTGGCGGCTAAAGGCTCAACGCTTAAAAACCTGCTGGAGAATATTAATAATAATAACAGCCAGGGGGAATACTATTTAACGGATATATTCGAGCTGGCAGCAAAAGATAATATTGCCATTACAACATCACAGCCGGCGCACTGTTATGAAGTTGAGGGAGTGAATAACCGCCTGCAACTGGCCTGTCTTGAGCGAATCTATCAAAGAAATATAGCGGATCAGCTGATGCTGGATGGAGTCGCCCTGGCTGATCCGGATCGTCTGGATGTTCGGGGTCAGGTAGAGATTGGTCATGATGTTTTTATTGATGTGAATGTCATATTAGAAGGTAATGTAAAAATAGCTGCCGGAACACAAATTGGCCCCAACTGTGTCATCAGCGATTCTGTCATTGGTGAGAATGTTGTGATCCGGGCGAACTGTGTGCTGGAAAATGTGCAGGTGGATAATCGTGTGGAGATTGGACCATTTGCCCGCTTGCGTCCGGAAACCCACTTACATGACGGCAGTAAAGTCGGCAATTTTGTTGAGATTAAAAAATCTGAAATTGGTGAAGGCAGTAAGGTTAATCACTTAAGTTATATTGGTGATACGGAAATGGGTAAGAATGTGAATGTCGGTGCGGGAACCATTACCTGTAACTATGATGGAGCCTTTAAACATAAAACGGTGATTAAGGACAATGTGTTTGTCGGCTCAGATACGCAACTGGTTGCCCCGGTCACCGTTGAAGCGAATACAACCATTGGTGCAGGAACGACACTGACAAAAGATACAGAAACAGATGTGCTGGTTATTAGTCGGGCGCCGCAAAAAACCATTACGGGCTGGCAGCGACCTAAAAAATAATTAGGCTGGCTTGTGCCCTAGTTAATCACTTCATCATACCAGCTGCTGTTATCAAACAGCTTAATGGCTTCAGCAGCCGGTAAGGGGCGGCTGAACAAAAATCCCTGTACATTAAAGCAGTTAAGGTGAACCAGTTGTTGTAACTGAGCCATAGTTTCTACCCCTTCTGAAATCACATCTATTCCCAGGCCTTCCGCCATGGTAATAATGGCTTTAATAATAGACAGATCTTCATCCAGATGAATATCCCGGATAAAAGACTTATCTATTTTGAGTGTATCAATGGGCAGTTTTTTCAGATAAAGCAGCGAAGAATAGCCTGTACCAAAATCATCGATGGCGATTTTTATTCCCATATTATGCAGCTGGTTCAGCACCCGGATACCGTTTTCAATATCCTTCATAATCACATTTTCAGTTATCTCTATTTCCAGCTGTGAGCCATCAAGACCGTGAGCGGCCAGCTGTGTCTGAATCGTTTCAATCAGGTTATCCTGCTTAAGCTGGCAGGCAGAAAGATTAACGGCAATACGGGTATTATAAATACCCCGTTTCTTCCATTCAGCCAGCTGCTGGATACATTGGCTGATAACCCAGCTGCCAATAGGCTGGATGATGCCGGTTTCTTCGGCCAGTGAAATAAATTCAGAAGGCAGGATGAAGCCTTTTTCAGGATGCTGCCAGCGAATAAGGGCTTCAAAAGCCACAATCTTTTTCTGATTGATGTCGATTTGAGGCTGAAAATAAAGCACAAACTGATCGTTGTTTAATGCCCGGCGCATATCATTTTCAAGATTCATATGGGCAGAAAATTCTTCCTGCATATTCTTGTCATAAAAATGATAACCATCCTTGCCTTCGCCCTTGATGGAGTACATGGCCATATCCGCATTTTTTATCAGGGTCTCCATATTGGAGCCATCATCCGGATAATGTGCGATACCAATACTGGTACTGATAAAGCATTCATGGCCTTCAACAATAAAAGGTTTTTTAAGATTGCGAATAATTTTTTTAGCAACTTCAGTTGCGGAAGAATGATCGTGGACTTCAGGCAGCAGAATGGTAAATTCATCACCGCCAATGCGGGCAAGGGTGTCGCAATCTCTCAGGCAGCTTTGCAGGCGTTGACCAACGCTACGCAGTAATTCGTCACCAATCATATGGCCAAGGGTATCATTTACGACTTTAAAACGATCAAGGTCAAGAAACATAACCGCAACTTTATGATCATTCCGTCTGGCCTGGGAGATGGCCTGATTCAAACGATCTTTGAGTAAAGAACGATTAGGCAGGCTGGTTAGCAGATCATGATAGGCCTGAAAGCGAATGGTTTCTTCGGCTATTTTTCGATCGGTTACATCGCGGGCTATGCCGTAAGTACCGATAAACTTATGATTGTCCTGGGCACCTGATTGATTGTTATAAATACCTACCGCGCTGATTTCTATCGGTAGCAGCCGGGTGTCAAAATGCTTGATGTTATGGTTGTCTTTGCATACCAGGCGCAGTTCAATATTGACGCTGGATCGTTTGCCTGTACGGCGCTCATTAAATGTAAAACGGGCCTTCTGATTATCATCTGCGTAAATCAGTTTAGAATAATG
Organism: Gammaproteobacteria bacterium; assembly: GCA_026998145.1. GTDB lineage: Bacteria > Pseudomonadota > Gammaproteobacteria > SZUA-229 > SZUA-229 > JALTRC01. The sequence goes on along the minus strand of JALTRC010000225.1, from coordinate 3,039 downwards.
CTGGCCGATTAATTCATTTTTTGAATAGCCCAGTAATGTTTCGACCCGCTTATTTACAAAGGTAAAGCGGCCCTCAGTATCCAGCATATAAACAATATCAGGTGATTTATTGACAATATAACGGTGTAGTTTTTCAGACTCCTGAAGCTTCTTCTGCATTAACTTATTGTCAAATTCAAGCTGGCGTTTTTTTAAAGCGTTATCAACAGAATTAAGTAGATTATCAATAGAGTAGGGTTTGCGAATATAATCATAGGCCCCATGACGCAGGGCATCTTCAGCCGCCTCAAAAGAGGTTTCACCACTGACAACAATAATGGATGTATCGATTTTATGGGTGATAATGTGATCCATGATTTTACTGCCTGAAATGCGCGGCATATTCAGGTCTAGTAAAAGCAGGCCGATGTTTCCACTGTTAAGATGCTCCAGCGCTGTTTCACCATGATCGGTTGTAATAACCGTAAGGCCAGCCTGTTCCATCAATGTGCGCAGGCTGTGCAGGTGTAGCAAATCATCGTCAACAACCAGAATGGTTTCTCTGCGTGAGCAGTCTGTTTCCTGGTTCCCGATATTCTGAGGCTTGTTACGTGGCATTGTATTGTCTTTTATTTTAGTGGTATGAGCAGCGTAAAATTCGTGCCGCTTTTCCCAGTATCACAGGTAATACTGCCTTGTAATTTATCAAGCATATTTTTCACTATGCTTAAACCGAGTCCTGAATGTGAATTATCCTTGGTTGTTTGAACCGGCATATATAAATTGGATAGAATATCATCCGGTATGCCAGGGCCGTTATCTTTGATAGAAATGGAAATAAAATTCTTTCCATTTACATTGGTCTTATTTGTGGAAATATCGAGTGCCCCATCAACAGGCATGGATTCCACGGCGTTCTTGATTAAATTGGAAATAATTTGTTTAAGATAATTATTGTTAGTGTGAATATTGGGTAAATCATCTCTAAGATTCAAAGTACATTTTGTTTTATGAGTCACAAATAGAGAAAATTTATAAATATTAATTAACTGTGAAATGGACTCATTTATATCAGTCGTTGCACTGCTGTCTGCCTGATGTGAAGCTTCTTCTGTACAGCGCAAGATAATATTGCCCACACGTTCTATCTCGTTCTGGATAATGGTGAGATCATTTTTTATCGAATCATCTTCTGAAAATTTATTGCTTAAAATCTGCAAATAATTATTAATAACCGATAAAGGGTTGTTAGTTTCATGTACGATTTCTCTGGCTTTTAATAGAAAGCCGGATGCCACCGTGCTTTCCAGATCTGACTTGTTCTGGGAATCCTGTTTGAGCTGTACATAATACTGGGATAACTGATCTGCAAACAGCTTCAATTGAAATTTGTTCTTTAGAATAATCTCAAGCTGTCTGTTAGATGAACCCATAACCAGTACACCGTATTTAACAGAGGCAAGTTTTAATGGCAGGCAGATAATGCCATCGGCGGATAACAGATTAATGATTTGTCTGTCGATAATGGCCGTATCATTATTATCAACAGAACTGGTGATCTGAGTATCTATCAGGCATTGATTGATAATGCTGCTGGAATCTTCCTGGATACATATATCCTCGGAAGGATATTCAAGATACAGGTTGCTGTCTTCGCCGTTATAAATAAATAAAGCGGTGCTTTTAATATTGAACAGCAGCTGGCTGGAATAGTTAATATTAAACTGTAAGTCGGCATGAGCCTGATTAAAACTGGACTGGGACAGGGCAATAGCCTTTACCTGACGAGCCAGTTCAACCTGCTTGTCATCAAAATTCTGTTTGTTATGAATATCTATACCCATGGAACGGGAGATTTTTACAAGCTGTTCACGGGCATGTTGAATAATATCCATCACAACATTAATGGATAAGTCAAAAATACTGCAATCAAAGGCTTGCTGATTTTCAAGATAAGAAACACGGTTTGCCATATTAAGAATTTTAACCAGCAAATGTGCATCATGAATCAGCTCTTCGGGTGCATGATGATAGCGTACTGCATCAGAGATAAAGCTGGATAATCCCCACTCACTTAAAAGGTAGGCGCCGAGTTCATCGTGGGATACCTGATAATGTTGTTGCTCCAGCAATATCAGTTGTTCTGGGCTGTCGCTCTGCTCAAGTAATTGATGGTAGTTCTGTTGAGCATCCAGCTGAAATACCAGCTGGCCAATATCATGTAATAAGGCTGCTAGATAGGCTTCATCCGGTGAGTGATAATGCACCAGTTCGGCAACTGATTTGGCAATCAGTGCAGTGAGCAGGCTGTGTTCCCAGAACTCGGCCAGCTGCTGCCCCTTGTCAGCATTATAGCGGGAAAAAAATTGCTGAACCGAAGCGGTAATGGCGATAGATTTGATGGTGTCCAGGCCAAGGAACATCAGCGTGTGTTTTAATGATGTGAGTTGGCTGGCATGACCGTAAATAGGTGAATTGGCTGCCGAGAGTACTTTTGCGGTTAAGGCGGTGTCGGAACTGATAATATCTGAAATAATATCGAAGCTGACACACTCATCCATACAGGCATTAAGCAGCTCGATTAATATATGAGGAAGGCTGGGAAGCCTGTTTACATCATAGTTTTGCAGCAATTGGTTCGGAATTTCACGCATCAAGTCAATACTATGGAATCATGCATTTTTGTCAATACATTGTTTAATTTATTAAAACAGTGATAATAGTCATAATTTACAGAAAATATGATTATTTTTTAATTAAATCCAGGGAGACTCTGATTAATTCTGGACGAAACAGTTTGCGTTTAAAATG
>JALTRC010000225.1:0-239 GCA_026998145.1 Gammaproteobacteria bacterium | reverse complement strand
CGCAATAGCAGGCTCAGGAAGGTTCGCAAGGCTGAAGCCGCGTATTTTAAACGTGAAATGTGAGTTCATGAATTGATCAGAGTATCCCCAGCCTAGCAGGCTGTTAAAGATAAAGTTTGATTTATGTCAATCAGTTCGTGTCGAATTCTGGCCTTATCCAGCGGGAAAGGCGGGGTTGGTAAAACCAGTATAACGATTAATACGGGGCTTGCCCTCACTCAAAAGGGTTACAGGGTCTG
>JALTRC010000224.1 GCA_026998145.1 Gammaproteobacteria bacterium | reverse complement strand
GGAATATTGGTGTGTATATTGCCGTCACCGGCGTGCATGTGCAGCGCCACAAACAAACGGCTGGATAATACTTTTTTGTGCAACGCATCCAGACGATTTTGAATGGTCTGTAAATCCTGGCCGCTAAAAATCAGTTTTAGAGGCTGTTCGACTTCCTGTCGATAGGAAATACGAATATCCCGCCGTAACAGAGCCTTAATAATCGCTTCATCATCTGCCGTTTTTGCCGCTTCATCTTCAAGCAGTAAGTTGCGATGAGCATGTATTGTCTGATCGATATTTTGCAGCAATCCCTGCCAGCGCTGGCGTGTCTGTTGCACCAGCTGGCTGGCATCATGTATTTTGGATTGAATCAGATCGGTGTTTTCCGCATCTGAGTGTTGCAGGGAAATATCACAACCCCCTTCATTCAGACAGGCTTCAATTTCATCCAGTAACAGTAATTTATTGCTAATCGACTGCTCTATATTGATACGCTCAATACCTTCCGTGTACTCAGCCAGGCGCGGCAGAGGAATCACTACGTCTTCATTGATTTTAAAGGCGTTAGTATGGGCGGCAATGGCCGCCGTGCGACTACGCTCCGCCCAGAAGCGCTGACGGGCTTCCGGGCTCACCGCAATAAAGCCTTCGCCGTCACGTGCATTGGCCAGGCGCACAACCTGTGAGGCTGCTTCTGCCACCTGGTTTTCATCATCACCGGCTATATCTGCCACCAGCAGCATCTTCGGCAGGCTGCCGCGGGATGCTTTAGGGGTATAACTTACGGCTTTTACATAACGCTCATCCAGATGTTCCAGACCCGCCAGCAACACATCGGGATGCTTATCCAGATAATCTTTTACTTCTACAATCGCCGGCACGGATTTATGTAAATCCAGCCCGTAAAACTCCAGACAAACCGTGCGCGTATATTGGGGCAAGGTGTGCAGTATAAAAACAGCCGAGGTAATCAGGCCATCGCAACCTTCTTTCTGTACTCCCGGCAGGCCGCCCAGAAATTTATCGGTAACATCTTTGCCCAGCCCCTGCTTGCGCAATGTATGGCCCGGCAGGCGAATGGTTTCCGGCTCGGCTAACAGGGTTTGTTTGCGGGCATGAAAACGGCTGACACGAAATTCAACTTCGTCCTGTTCATGTATCTTGCCCAGATTGTGATTGATTCGCTCAACTTCCAGCCAGTTACCATCGGCAGTCACCATGCGCCATGACACCAGATTATCCAGGGTGGTGCCCCACATCACCGCTTTTTTTCCGCCCGCATTCATGGCGATATTGCCGC
>JALTRC010000223.1 GCA_026998145.1 Gammaproteobacteria bacterium | reverse complement strand
GAGTCTGTTGCCCGGCGGCATTCTTTTGTCTTTCTTATGATAGCGAAGTTTTCAGATTTTTCAGGATTTCCGCAAAAATAGCCGGCTTCGCATCAAAAATATTACACATCTTCTCTTTTCTCAGCCAGGTCATCTGCCGCTTGGCCAGCTGGCGGGTGGCAATAATGGCCTTCTCTACCATTTCATCATAAGTCATATTGCCCTGCAAATACTCCCACACCTGCCGGTAGCCCACACAGCGCATGGATGGCATATCCAGATTCAACGCCAGCTGTGCATCTTCCTTCAAGGCTCTGACTTCATCCACAAAACCAAGTTCCAGCATTTGATAAAAACGCTGTGCAATACGCGCCCGAAGCTCATCCCGGTTTTGCGGGATCAGGGCAATTTTAATCACCTCATAAGGCAGAGCACTGGCCTGCTGTTGCTGCCACAACTCGGTCATGCTCTGACCAGATATCTCATACACCTCCAGCGCCCGCTGGATACGCTGGGGATCATTGGGGTGGATGCGTTCGGCAGCAGTCGGGTCAATGGCTTTAAGGCGCTGGTGCATGGCCTCCCAGCCCAGCTTGTCCGCATCGGCTTCCAGCCGGGCGCGCACCTGAGCATCCGCCGCTGGCAGCAAAGACAGACCTTCCTGCAAGGCCTTGTAATAGAGCATGGTGCCGCCCACCAGCAGAGGTATCTTGCCTCTGGCGGTAATATCTTCCATTAATGCAAAAGCATCCTGACGAAAACTGGCCGCGGAATAGGCCTGATCCGGCTCGATAATATCAATCAGTTTATGGGGCGCTTTTGCCAGCACCTGAGCATCCGGCTTGGCGGTGCCTATATCCATGCGCTTATACACCAGCGCCGAATCCACACTGATAATCTCACAGTCAAACTGCTCCACACAGGCCACTGCCAGATCGGTTTTACCGGACGCGGTCGGGCCCATAATAAAAATGGCTTTGGGGGCCGGGGACTGGGGGGCGGGCTGGATAATCAGTTGACTCATTTTTTAGTCTTTAATGTGTAGGTTGGCTTAGGCGCTTTTTGCCATAAGCCAACATCTGTACTAACAACACCTACTGCCCCCTCAAAAACCACTTATCCATGGCATCCATGGAAAACTCCACCCAGGTTGGGCGGCCATGATTGCATTGACCGCTACGCTCGGTGGTTTCCATATCACGCAACAGGGCATTCATTTCCGGAATGCTGAGCTGACGATTGGCCCGCACCGAACCGTGGCAGGCCATGGTGCCCAGCACTTCATTTATGGCCTCCCGTATGCGGCGACTATTGCCGTGGGTGATTAAGTCCGATAACACATCCCGCACCAGCTGCTCTGCATTTCCCGCCGCCAGCAGCACCGGCAGCTGCCGAATCCGCAGGGATTCCGGCCCGGAGGCTTCCAGTTCAAAACCCAGTTCGGAGAATAAATCAGCATGTTCTTCTGCCAGCCTCACTTCTTTTTCACTGACCACTATGCCAATGGGCACCAGCAATGGCTGGGATGCTATCCCCCCCTCATCTAGATTCTGCTTTAAACGCTCGTAGGTAATACGCTCATGGGCCGCGTGCATATCCACCATCACCATACCCGTGGCGGTTTGCGACAGAATATACACACCGTGTAACTGGGCAATGGCATAGCCCAGTGGCGGCACTTCTGTTTCATCGGCTTCTGCCGCCGGCCATGGATTTTCATTATTAGATGGCCGGGTCAGATTGGCATAGGCCTGTATCTGCTCCTCCACCTGTGCCGCCACCGGATTGGATTTATAGCCACTGCCGCCCTGACCATACATGGGCATGGCAGTCTGGCTGGGACTCTGCATGGGATGATGACTGGCGTCTATGGATGGTGCGGCTTCATTATGCACATCCGCCGGCCTGACCTGAGCCAGGGCATTGTGGATGGAGCGAAACAGAAAATCATGCACCAGCCGGGCTTCCCGGAAACGCACTTCATGTTTGGTGGGATGGGCATTCACATCCACCCATTCGGGCTTGAGCTGCAAAAACAGCACATAGGCCGGATGACGACCGTGAAACAGCACATCCTGATAAGCCTGACGAATGGCGTGGGTGACCAGCTTGTCCTTAATCATGCGGCCATTGACAAAAAAGAACTGCATATCCGCCTGGGCGCGGTTAAAAGCCGGCTCCGCAATCCAGCCATGAATACGCAAATCCGCCGCTTCAAATTCCATATAATGGGATTGCTCAATAAAAGCCTTGCCGCAGATTTCAGCAATGCGCTGTTCCATGCCCAGCTGATCCAGACCGGCGCGCATCTGCCGGATCAGCTTCTGATTATGACGCAGGCTGATATCCACATCGGCGCGGCTTAAGGCAATGCGTTTAACCACATCATCCAGATGATTAAATTCGGTTTTTTCGGTTTTCAAAAACTTGCGTCTGGCCGGCACATTGTAGAAAAGATCACGAATCTCAACGGTGGTGCCCACACCGTGGGGCGCCGGTTTAATTTGCGCGCTCTGCTCATCCTGGCCTTCCACACACCAGCTCTCACCATCTTCCTGCTTTGAGGTAATTTTTAAACGGGACACAGACGCAATACTGGGCAGCGCCTCACCCCGGAATCCCAGGCTCATCACCCGTTCCAGCTCTTCCAGCGAACGGATTTTGCTGGTGGCATGGCGGGACAGGGCCAGCGCCAGATCATCTTTGTGAATACCAGAGCCATTGTCCCGCACACGAATCAGCTTTATACCACCCTGTTCAATATCAATATCAATTTTGGTGGCACCCGCATCCAGACTGTTTTCCAGCAGTTCCTTAACCACAGAGGCAGGCCGCTCCACCACCTCACCGGCGGCGATCTGGTTAATCAGCTGATTGGGCATTTGTGCAATGCGTTGGGACATAAAAGACTTTGCGGCTAAATAAAACCGCAAGTGTAACAAGGATTGATTCAACGGGTAAAAAGAAAACGTCTATTCAACAAACTTGAACTCGATAAACCCTGTCAGGAATATCCCATCCACCACAAACCATGATTTTTCAGCATATCAGCCTCCAACTAAAACATTAGACTTGACATATTTACCTTGAGGTATAAAGATAGTAATTAATTACTATCTTTTGAGGTGAAAACAAACATGTCATCCAGCAGCAAACACCTACCTGCTGATAAACGCCGGGCCGTGACCGTTGAGGCCGTGGTTGACCTTGCTGCCAGACAAAACCCGGGGGACATCACCACCGCCGCCATCGCCAAGCACATGAATGTGACTCAGGGCGCCCTGTTCCGGCACTTTCCCAATAAAAAAGCCATCTGGCAATCGGTGATGGAATGGGTTGCAGAGCGGCTATTAAGCCGGGTTGACAAAGCGGCCAGAGGGACAGCCACACCGCTGGCGGCACTGGAAGCCGTCTTCATGACCCATATTGATTTTGTCAGCGCCCATCCCGGCGTCCCCCGCATGCTTTTTGGTGAATTACAGCGGGCCGAAGATACCCCTGCCAAGAAAATGGCTCGCACCCTGATACAGCAATACGCAAAACGCATCACAGGATTACTCAATGAGGGCAAGGTGGCCGGTGAAGTGGATTCTGCTGTGGATATAGAAACAGCCGGAGTTTTATTTATCGGCTCCATCCAGGGACTGATTATGCAATCCCTGCTGGCCGGGGATATTGCCAATATGAAGGACAAAGCTGCCGCTGTTTTTGCCATTTACCTTCGTGCTATCGAGGAACGATCATGAAAAAACTGCCTTTCAATACCCGCACCCTGACTTTAGCCCTGGTTCTATTACCCCTGCTCATGGCCTTTGCCTATGTAGCCACCAGCTCAGGCCCATTATCACCTGTACCCGTGACGGTCACACAGGTTAAATCGCAGGCGATAACACCTGCACTGTTTGGCATAGGTGTTGTAGAGGCACGCTACCGATACCCTATCGGCCCCAGCATGACCGGCCGGGTACTGACTCTGACTGTTAATGTGGGCGACCGGGTGAACGCCGGTCAGCTGCTGGGTGAAATGGATCCGGTGGATATGGACAATAAAATTGCCTCCAGAGATGCCGCCATCAAACGGGCCAAAGCCTCTGTTGTCGCCGCACAGGCCCGCATCAGGGATGCAGCGGCGCGGGCTAAATTTGCCCGTATTCAGTCCCAGCGCTACCAGAAGCTGGCGCAGGAAAAAAGCGTCAGTGCAGAAGTGGCCGAAGCAAAATACCAGGAATATCAGGTGACCAAAGCCAGCCTGGAAGCAGCCAAAGCCAATCTGAATGCTGCCCGCAAAGAGCTGGACATGCTGCACGCCGATTATAAGGGCCTGCTGCAACAACGGAAAAACCTGAATCTGGTGGCGCCCGTGGATGGCCTGGTGGTGGGCCGTTATATTGAGCCGGGCAGCACCGTGGTTGCCGGGCAGGCAGTAGTGGAAATCATCGACCCCAACAGTATCTGGGTCAATGTCCGCTTTAATCAACTGCAATCCGATGGTCTGGCCAGTGGGCTGCCGGCACGCATTGTATTACGCTCCCGTGCTTCCCACCCCCTTGATGGCCGGGTCGGCCGGGTTGAACCTCTGGCCGATGCCATTACAGAAGAAACCCTCGCCAAGG
>JALTRC010000222.1 GCA_026998145.1 Gammaproteobacteria bacterium | reverse complement strand
GGGTAGATTGGCCGAGACAAAGGTTTTGTCTCGGCCAATCTACCCATGCTACATAAACGCACAGTGGAAGATCTGGGGCAGTCTGAATATCGCGCCGGTGTAGAGCATCAGGATAAACGGGTGGATTTAAGTCATGAGTTTGAGCGCCAGTATTTTGGTGATGTGATGTTATTTTCCATGGAAAAATTATGCGCCAATGCCTACCCGGAAAAACTGCCCGATAAAGAAACTCTTATGGCTGTTTTGCAGCAAACAGAACAAGAGTTGTCAGAACGCTATTATCAAAAACATAAACAACTGGTTTCGATAATCAAACAACTAAAAGATATTGTGGATAATCAACAGGCATGGTGGAATCAGGACAGTGCATCTGCTGAAGCTGTAAAGCATTTGCAGCAGTTTATTTTAAATATGGAGCACAATTTTGGCAGCAAGGCGCAGACCTATCAGCAGATCAATAATGCCAAGCATAAGCAACAACGTATGCAGGCCATGTGTGATGCCATTTTGCATTACCCTAAAGACAGAGAGCACTGGCAGGCGATTTTATAATGAATGTATTTGTTTTAAATAGTGGTCGCTGCGGCTCCAGTACTTTTATTAAAGCCTGTCAGCATATAAAAAATTACTCCGCTGCCCATGAGTCACTGTCCACACAGGTGCTGGAAAAGCGGCTGGCTTATGGTAATAATCACATAGAAGCAGACAATCGTTTATGCTGGTTACTGGGGCGGCTGGATCAGCAATATGGCGACAACGCCATTTATGTGCATTTATACCGCAATCCAGAAGACACTATAAACAGTTTTATTAAACGCCGGAACTACGGCATTATGAAAGCCTACCGGGAAGGCATACTCATGGATGCTGACGGCGCAGATGATAAAAAAATAGCAGAAGATTATCTGCTGACCATTGAAAGCAATATCGATTTATTTTTAAAAGATAAAAGCCACAAGATGGATTTTTCAATGGATAATGCCAAAGCCGATTTTAAAAAATTCTGGCAGTTGATTGGCGCTGAGGGGGATTTGCAAAAGGCTTTGGGGGAATGGGATGTGGCTTATAATAAGTCGTAAGAGCAGTCAGGAAACTGCCTTTTTTTGTCATTCCCGCGCAGGCGGGAATCCAGAGGGGTTATCATACAAGGCATTTAGATTCCCGCCTGCGCGCACTACTGTCCGGAATAAAAAAATCGATGCGTTAAAAAAGGTTGTAGATCCAGGTTTTAAGGGTTAAAACCCTGTTTGCAGACTTAAAAAACAAGGATCTACAACATGTAT
>JALTRC010000221.1 GCA_026998145.1 Gammaproteobacteria bacterium | reverse complement strand
ATTAAAATACTGTATTTTATGGATAATATGTTGCGTGTTACCCGTAAGGAAAGCGAACAGATTGAACTGCCTCCTGCGGTTAAAGACGTACAGGGCCTGCTCAAACTGCTGCGCATGAAAGGCAAAACCTGGGAAGAGATGTTTGCTGACGACGCGGTTCAGGTAACCGTCAACAAGCATTTTGCCGAGCCTTTTACGCTGATCGAAAATGGCGATGAAGTGGCGATAGTGCCCACCAGTAAAGATTTATAAGTTGCACTTTTCGCCCCTCTTTAGAAAAGAGAGGCTGGGGGAGATTTGAGGGCATTCAGGTTAAAACGCTGTATTTTATAGAACATTTAAACCTGAAGGCTTTAAATCCCCCTCATTCCCCCTTTTTCAAAGGGGGAGGCTTTGTTTGCATTCCCACCTTTTCGGAAACCTGTACTCTACAAAGCCTTCTCCCAGAATAATGCCTGGCCTTTTTGCGGATCCAGCTCATAAGCCTTAAATCCCAGCCCCTGATAAGCCCGCTTCGCCGCCTCGTTAGCCTGTAGAACTTCCAGCGTCAGCTTGCAATAGCACCGCTCACGGGCAATCAGCTCTATTTGCCGCAGCATGGCACTGGCAATCCCCTGACGGCGATAAGGCTTATCCACACACACGTCATGAATATTCAGTAATGGCCGGCATTGAAATGTTGAAAAACCCTCAAAGGCATTCACCAGCCCCACTGCTCGATTCCCTTTATAGGCCAGTAGCGACAAAGCATCTTCACGCTCGGCCAGTTTTGTCAGCAAATTCTGCCGCGTATAAGCTGATAAAGCCTGACCTCCACCCATGGGATCCCTGGCATAGGCATCGAGTAATAACAGCAGATCCTGTGCCTGCCGCTGATTGCAATAATCGACCTGAATAATATCCAGCATAAGCCCTCTGTTGTTGATAGCTGCCAGCATTTTCCCCTTGACAATGCCAACAAAAAAATACCCGTCAATCTGAAATTTTCCAGGCCATTATGCCCCATCAAAACACAAAAAATGTAAATGAGAATACCTAGTATTTAACACGATTCTCCAATGAGAATAATTAACATTTGATAATCATACTTATAAAGAGCAAGCTATTGTTTTTAAAAGGCTTTTATAAAAATTCCATCCTCATGGCATACACATAAAATGATAAATAAATATTACTTATACAACTAAAGATAAATGTGTTTGTGTTTTATTAGCCAAGGCTATAAGGTTCAACCTCGCCGGTAATGGGTTACCGGAATCTGACTTCAACTTACGGTCAAATATG
>JALTRC010000220.1 GCA_026998145.1 Gammaproteobacteria bacterium | reverse complement strand
GCCGTCATGCCATTTTGTAAAAAACTGCTGGCTTCTTCTTCGCTTAACATGGTTTTAAAGGCTTCTTCCAGCTTCAGAGTGGAGCGGCTGGGTGCCTGTTTGGGGGATTTCAGGCGGGCTATGCCCATGCTGTATGGGGAACTGTTGTTTTTGTGGGTGAGGCCCAGATAGCAGGTGGTGGAATTTAAAAAACACAGATGTAGCCGCCAGGGGCTATGGGTATCCATGCGCTTTTGGGATTTCAGTTTTTGCCGCAGGGGCGTGGTGAATTTTTTGCAGAAGCTGTTGAGCTGTTTGGCTTCATTGGTGTCGGCGGTTTCCACCATCACATCATAAAAGTCCACCGGCAGGTTTTGCAGTGTGTCCATAATGGGGCTGATACGATCATCGACCGGCAGGTCTCTTAGCAGAGCCTGCATAAAGATCAGCTGGCGGGCAAAAATTAAAGTCTGAAATGAGATCTGCTGGTTCAGGCTATCCAGTTTTGAGGCTGTGCTGCTCATAAAAACCACATAGCCGCTATTGTCTCGTGCTTTAACATAGCCGGGCAGATTGGCGCGAGTGCTGATGTCCATGATTTCGGCGGCGCATTCTTTTTCAAAACCGGGGCGGCAGTAAAGGAGCAGGTTGGATTCAGTCATGGGCGCATCATAGAGAATAAGGGGCGGCTTAACCAGATTTTTTATGCATATTAAAATTCTCTCCAGCCATGTAAAATGCGGCCAATTCCAAATTGGCTAGAGGTTCTTATGACAGCAGATGATGTAAAGGCGTTAATTGAAAAGGGGATTCCCGATAGTGAGGCGATCATTTCCGGTGAAGGTTGTAATCTGGAAGCAACGGTAATCAGCGATGCCTTTGAAGGTAAAACCATGCTGGCTGAACAGAAGATGGTGTATGCCACGGTAAATGATCTGATTACCAGTGGTGAGTTACATGCCCTGGGAATTAAGGCGTTTACCCGGGCTGAGTGGGCTGAGAAGGCGTAAATTTAAAGCCTGAATCTCCCCCGGCCCCTCTTTTTCAAAGAGGGGAGGTAGATATTGTTCTTTTTCAAAGAGGGGAGGTAGATATTGTTCTTTTTCAAAGAGGGGAAGTAGATATTATTCTTTCTTAAAGAGGGGAGATATATTCTATTTTATTCTTTGAAAAAGACGAGGGGTGGGCACCATTCTACTCTTTGAAAAAGAGCGAGACAGAGCTTCCCCCTTTGAAAAAGGGGGACTGAGGGGGATTACTTCAAATCATCTGTTAAATGGGGCTTAATTGTCTCAAACAACGCCGGAAACACCTTGGGCGTTGCCGCAAATACATTGCCTGTTTCAAGGTAATCCGCCTTGCCGCTAAAGTCGGTAACAATACCACCGGCTTCTTTTACCAGCAGCACACCAGCGGCCATATCCCAGGCGCTCAGGCCAATTTCCCAGAAACCATCCAGCCTGCCGGCAGCCACATAGGCTAAATCCAGCGCCGCAGAACCGGCACGGCGGATGCCGGCGGTATTGGGGTGTACGGCTTTAAAGGTATTCAGGTAAGTGTCCAGATGCTGGGGCTGCTTGAAAGGAAAGCCGGTGCCCAGTAATGCACCATCCAGGCCCTTTTGCTGGGTGACGCGAATTTTACGGTCATTAAGCTGGGCGCCGCCGCCGCGGGTGGCGGTAAATAATTCGTTTTTAATGGGGTCAAATACCACCGCCACTTCCAGGCGGCCTTTTAGTTGCAGGGCAATGGATACCGCATACTGGGGAAAGCCATGGAGAAAATTGGTGGTGCCGTCCAGAGGATCAATAATCCACTGGTAGTCGCTGCCGGCCACTTCATCCAGGCCGGATTCTTCCGCCAGAATACTGTGATCCGGATAGGCCTTGCGCAGATGATAAATAACCTGCTGTTCTGCCTGGCGATCCACCTCGGTAACATAGTCATTTTTGGCCTTGATTTCGATATTTAAACGATCGAGCTTGTCGATGTTTTTTAAAATCACTTTGCCCGCATCACGGGCGGCGGCGATGGCGGTGTTTAACATGGGGTTCATGGGGTATCTCGTTGCAGGCTATCAAAGGCGCACAGGATAGCAGAATTGGCCAACTTATTCAGCGCAAATCATGGTGAGATGGGGGCTTATCGTTTAGGATAGCGGCTTTTCCACTATCTGAAACGTCATGTTAGAAAATATCCGCATTGTTCTGGTTAATACCTATCACCCCGGCAATATCGGGGCGGCTGCCCGGGCCATGAAAAATATGGGACTGAGTCGATTGTATCTGGTGAACCCCAAAGACTACCCCAGCGAGGAAGCCATTCGCCGGGCCTCCTCGGCGCTGGATGTGCTGGATAATGCGGTGGTGGTGGATAATCTGCGGGACGCCCTGGAAGGTTGTGCGCTGGTTACCGGCACCACGGCCCGTTTGCGCAGTGTGCAATGGCCTCAGGTGGATTCCCGTGAATGTGGTGAGCTGTTATTTAATGAAAGTGGGCAACATGAAGTGGCGCTGGTTTTTGGTCGTGAGCGCACCGGGCTGTTTAACGAGGAGCTGGAGCAGTGCCAGTATCTGGTGAATATTCCCACCCATGAGGCTTATTCATCCTTGAATGTTGCCTCGGCAGTGCAAGTGCTCAGCTATGAGATTTTTATGGCCAGCCGACAGGGTGAGCAGCAAGCCGCGCCGGTGATTAAGGACAAGCGGGATCGACCGGCCACAGCGGATCAGCTCAATGGCATGTATGATCATTTTTATGAAGCCATGAACGAAGTGGATTTTTTTGGTGCCCGTAATGCGGAGCATGTGATGCGCCGGGTGCGCTGTTTGTTTAGCAAGGCGCGCATGACATTTCGTGAAGTGCAGATTATGCGCGGCTTTTTATCCTATGCACAGGGGCGGCGGGGGCCTCATAAAGGGGAGTGAGTTAAGGTAGCTATGATTAATCTTAGGTACTTTAAATCTCTGCTATACATTAGGCAGAGGTTTTCATATTTATGAGCATTCGCAAACGAACAGCCGAAATTCTTGAAGTCAGCCATGCTTCCGATCGTATTGGTCGCATGGTTGATGTTTTTTTAATCACCCTTATTACGCTTAATGTTGTTGCCATTATTTTTGAATCGGTGGCAGACATTCATCAGGCTCATCGTGCGCTTTTCTGGAATTTTGAAGTCTTTTCCGTGACAGTTTTCAGTATTGAATATCTATTACGGGTATGGAGCTGTATTGATGAGCCGGAAGTTAAGGATGCATCCCCCTTTATAGGTCGAATCAAGTATATGCTCACCCCTTTGGCCATTATCGATCTGATTGCCATTCTGCCTTTCTTTTTAGGTTTATACCTCAGCCTGGATTTGCGTTTTTTACGGGTGCTGCGTTTACTGCGATTATTTAAACTCACACGCTATTCCACTGCCATGGGCGCCCTGCTGGATGTCTTGCAGGAGGAGGCGCATACCCTGGTGGCCGCCTTTGTTGTGTTGTTGATGATGCTGGTGATTTCGGCCAGTGGTATTTATTTGCTGGAACATAAGGTGCAGCCGGAACACTTCGGCAGTATTCCGGCGGCCATGTGGTGGTCAATTATTACGCTGACTACGGTGGGCTATGGGGATATTACGCCGATTACACCAATGGGTAAGTTTTTTGGTGGCATTATTTCCCTGATCGGTGTGGGTATGGTGGCATTGCCGGCGGCGATTCTGGCTTCCGGTTTTGCGGAAAATCTGCGTATGCGCCGCATTCAGTACAATGCCTTTATTAAACATGCATTAAGTGATGGCAAGCTGGATGATCAGGAGCGTTGGGAGCTGGAAGAGTTACGGGAAGAGCTGGGTTTAAGTAAGGAGGATTCCATCCACCTTATTGATAAACTGATGCGAAATTATATCAAGCATAAAGACGAGCAATGCCCCCATTGTGGAAAGCCTCTGGACATTGGCAAACAGCAAACGATCGATGATTAGCGGCTAACAGCCCATCCCAGCCATAACCAGCCTGCCAGAAAACACAGGCCACCCAGCGGCGTTATCATCCCTAGCAGCTTAATGCCGGTAATGCTCAGGGCAAACAGGCTGCCACAAAAAAGCACCATACCCACTACCATTAACCAGCCACTGATCGCGGCCTTTGGATGCCGTTCTGAAATCAGCCCAATGGCCAGTAAAGCCAGCGCATGAAAGCTTAAATACTGCACGGCTGTTTGCCAGGTTTGCAGTGCGGCGGTATCCAGATGGGATTTCAGCCCGTGGGCCGCAAAGGCACCCAGCGCCACGGCCAGAAAACCGCCGATACTGCCAAAAATTAAAAATATGCGCATGTTTAACTGGCCTTTATAATGTGGAAAACACAGGGTATCTCGACCCTGACAAATAGATCTTATATGATGCAGCGCAAACGATTCAGGAGTCTATTATGCCATCATTCGATATCGTGTCGGAAATCGATGCACATGAATTAAGCAATGCGGTTGATCAGGTGACCCGCGAAATTGGAACCCGCTATGATTTTCGCGGTTCTGATGTAAAAGTTGAGTTGCAGGATAAAGAGCTAAAACTGGATGCGGAAAGTGAATTTCAGCTGACTCAGGTGGAAGAGATTATCTATAACAAACTGG
>JALTRC010000219.1 GCA_026998145.1 Gammaproteobacteria bacterium | reverse complement strand
GATATTTTTTCAGCGGATTTAGCCCCGCTGCTTTTACGCTGCGACTGGCGCTGTAAAATAGTGGCAAATTCCTCGGCAAAGTTTTCATATCGGCCAATTAGCCGATCCAGCTTATCCGCATAACGGTTATAGGCAATCACCGCCGGAATCGCCGCAAACAAACCCATGGCGGTGGCAATCAGGGCCTCGGCAATACCCGGCGCCACCATCGACAGGCTGGCATTTTTTACCGCGCCCAGGGCGGTAAAGGAATTCATAATGCCCCACACGGTGCCAAATAATCCCACATAGGGGCTGGTAGAACCCACGGTCGCCAATAAGGATAAATTGGCTTCCAGTTTTTCTTCTTCACGGGACAGGGATACTTTCATGCTGCGCTGCACACTGGCCATCAGCATAGCCGGGTCATCACTGTGTTTATAGGAGCGGGCATATTCCGCAAAGCCGGTTTCAAAAACCTTTTCCATGCCCTCACGTTCCACCCGGCGGCGGCTGAGCTGGGTATAAAGTTCACTCAAATCCGCACCGGACCAGAACGTATCTTCAAACTTCAGCGCTGCTTCAGCCGCATCTTTAAGGGTTTTATGTTTGCGCACAATAATAAACCAGGAGATAACCGATGCGGCCAGCAGCAATAACATCACCAGCTGCACCAGCACACTGGCCTCGGATATAAGGGTGATGATAGATAAATCAGTGTTCATGGGCGTCCCGAATGGATTGTGGAATGGCGCAGGGTTTGAAGGTTTGCGCATTTAATGCGGCAATGCGAATCGTGCCACTGCATAGCAGGCGTTGATCCTGCTGATGGAATATTTTTTGCTCGAATAACAAGCTGGCTTTTTTAAACTCAATCACGGTTGCCGTAACATCCAGAAGCTGGTTGAATTTTGCCGGTAGATGATAATTTAAACTCACGGTCTTAACCGCAAAAATTGTATTTTCTTTTTCAATTAATTGATCTTGCTCAAAGCCCAGATGTCGCAGGTATTCGGTACGCGCCCGCTCCATAAATTTAAGGTAGTTGGCGTAATACACCACACCGCCGGAATCTGTGTCCTCGTAATAGACGCGGACGGGAAAAGAAAAGTTCATCATTATTATATTATCTGCACTTGTTCTGATATGTCATTTTCTGATCTGTCATTCTTCTTCTGATATGTCATTCCCGCGCAGGCGCACTACTGTCCGGAATAATATCATAACGGCAGAGCCGCCTGAATTTTCTCGAACTCAAGCTGCCTTCGCCGGTATCGGTTGGCTACGTGAGTTTCAGTTTTTGGCCGG
>JALTRC010000218.1 GCA_026998145.1 Gammaproteobacteria bacterium | reverse complement strand
TCGTGGGCAATATGGCAGTGGGTCATTAAATAATTATGATTGCCCAGGCGGGTGGCTTTGTTTTCCTTGGTGGCGCGGTTGATGGTGGTGTATTCCCGCAGGGTATTGTGATCGCCCAGCTCAACAAAGGTTTTGCTTTGAGCATCAAAGCCCAGATCCTGTGGCAGGCCGCCAATGACAGCGTATTCATGGATGCTATTGTGATTGCCCAGGCGAGTGCCGGATTTGATGACCGCGCCACTCATAATAATATTGTTATCACCCAGTACTACATCATCTTCAATCATCACATGGGCACCTATCCGGTTGTTTTCTCCCAGACTGGCCTGGCTGGAGATGATGGCGCTGCAATCTATTTTATTCGTCACGGTGAACTCCTTGAAAGAATCCCCATTGTAACGAAATCAGGCGCCGCTTGTGAATGGAATTTATTCGCTGCCCAAATAGCGTTTTCGCTTATTGGCTTTTAGCAGCTGCATGTCTACGGCAATCAGTGCATCAATACAGTCAGAGAAATCCCTGTCGATATTAAAATCCACAAACTGCACGCCGCCGCTTTCACATAGCTCGGAATATTGCTTGTATAAAGTGGGAACCGTCACACCCATATCCCCCATGTTTTTTTTCAGTTCAGCAAATTCTGTTTTGTAATCCATATTGGCTGACAGATGGATATTAAATGATGATTGATGGTTAAAGGGTGAGCGTGCTTTGGCCCACGGGGTGTGTGCCGGAAAGTGACGCATATAAAACCGGCTGAGTAATTCTTTGGCCGCTTCCGGGTAGTTATTGCTGATGCTTACCGGGCCAAGTAAATAACGCACTTCCGGGAAGCGTTTAAGATAGGCCCCTATGCCATACCATAAATAATCCAGACTGCGTTTTCCCCAGTAGCAGGGTTGCACAAAGCTGCGCCCAAGTTCGACACCCTGTGATAAATATTGTTGGGCGTCCGGCTGGTATTCAAATAGGCTGTGGGTGTATAAGGATTCTATATCCTGATTAGCTGTGCGTAACAGCCGGTAGGAACCCACCAGTTCCAGTGCATCATCATCCCATAAAATAATATGGTCGTAATAACTGTCATAGTGATCCATATCCCGGCGTTTGCCAGTACCTTCTCCCACGGCGCGAAAACTTACTTCACGCAGGCGGGATACCTCACGCATAATGGGAGAGTCCCCTGTGTATCGGTACAGATAAATCTGTTTGTTGTCGCCGGTTTCACCCAGTCGTTCGCAACGGCGAATTTCGCTGCGCAGGGATTGACGATCTTCGGGATGGGCAATGCTTTT
>JALTRC010000217.1 GCA_026998145.1 Gammaproteobacteria bacterium | reverse complement strand
TTTTTTAAGTCTGCAAACAGGGTTTTAACCCTTAAAACCTGGATCTACAACCTTTTTTAACGCATCGATTTTTTTATTCCGGACAGTAGTGCGCGTAGGCGGGAATCCACAAACTGATTCAAATTCTAGCCCAGGTGCCAGAGTCAATAACTCCGTCACCTCTCACACAAATCCAACGACTCCGCGGCCTTTTCGCCTTCGCGCCAAAGTTCACAAATACTGAAAAACCAGCACCTTCAAACCCTTGCCTTCCATCGCTTCCTTAAATACATCCGGCGTTGGAATCGCCCAAATAAATTGACAGTCCGGGCACTCCTCTGCCACCAGCTTATGTAAAAAATCCTCACCCAGATCCGGCGAATTCAAACACAATATCAACTGACTTTGCGGTTTCATAAACTGGGGCAGGCGGCGAATAATTTTTTTATAATCCCGTGCAATATCCACACTGCCCTTTTGAAAAGTCGGTGGATCACAAACCATTAAATCATAAGGTCCATGTTTTTTAATGCGGCTAAAGGATTTAAAAATATCTACCCCTTCAAATTTTACCCGGCTTAAATCCTGCCGGTTTAGCCGATGGTTTTCCCGCCCGCGACTCAGTACCGATTTATTATTATCCACATTTAAAACCTGCCGTGCGCCACCGGCAATAGCCGCTACAGAAAAAGCGCAGGTATAGGCAAACAGATTCAATACATTTTTATTTTTGGCATGATCGGCAACCCAGCGGCGGCCATTGGCCATATCCAGAAATAAACCCGTATTTTGTGCAGCCCCCAGCTGAATATTAAATTGCAGATGATTCTCGCTGACCTGGGTTTGTGAAATCGCTTCACCCCGTAATACTTCAAAAGGCGATTGATATTTATAACGGTATTGCACCTGCACGGAGTCACAGGCGGGAAGCTGTTGCAAAAGCGTATCGGCCAGCTGCTGCAGATCGCTTTTATCCATTTCACGATACAGGGTAATTAAAGCAACCGGCGGCAACCAGTCGATATTGATATGTTCATAACCTTTATAAAAATGCCCGCGCCCGTGAAACAGGCGGCAGGCATCAGCGGGCGCTTCCCTGGCCGTTGCAAAATCAATAAAGCCTATCAAGGCATGACTTCTCTGGCTTCACGCTCACCCATTTCAAAGCCGTGAAAATAAGCCTTGCCCCAGGGCATAAAGCGTTGTTCTTCTGCCGTATCATTGGCCTCAAGGGTCACTTTAGCCTGCAGCATTTTATCAAAGCCAGCATCCTGAAGAGCCTTTACCACACCATTGGCATAACCCCGGTTGTACCATAGCTGGCTATCGTCCTGCTGCTCCATGTAACCTTCGGTTTCATTATATAAACGTGCAACCAGGTCAATCAGCTGGTTAATAACTTTCATAAAACTATCTCACTAACTCACAGGCTCAATAGCAGGAATACCAAACCAGAAATCGATGCTCTTATCCAGAAACTCATCAAAGCGCATATAGTGGGAACCGTCGCAGGAAAAGTTCAGCCCCACCATACCATTGATGACATTCAAGGAACCTGCACGCAAATACACATTTTCATCGGCAAAACGCAGCTGGCGAAAAATCTCAAACACTTCGCTGACTTTTTCAGGCGGTACGACGGCTCTTTCATGATAAGGGTGACGGGGATATGCTAGGCAGGTGTCCGGGTCGATGATCTCGTCAAAATTCAAAATACGATAAGTAAAGGGATCATCCACCAGCCACAGAGTTGCCCGGCTGCTGGAAAAATGCAGCTTGCCATGGAACACCCCGTGCTCGGTAATCAGCTCGCTCATAATGGGGATGACTTCATCCAGGTGTTTATCCATCTGACTTTCAATACGCTGCTGTAAAAACACCCCACTGCGAATGGCCGGATCACCCTTGATCTGCCGCCAGTTGTCCGGCTCCTGATAACGCTCACTAATGCCCGGCAATTCCCGCAAGTCAAAGTCCGCGCCTAAAAATCCCAGCCTTTCCCCATCCGTATTACGTATTACCTGAATTGCCGTAAACGACGGGCGCTTTTTATTGCGGCTGATATAGGCCTCGGACAGTTTAAAATCAGTGGTGCCGATAATGCCCTCCATATAAGGACGCCCTGCCCGATTCCGGCCAAAGTGAGTGGCATCCCGGCCCGACTGGGTAATATTATCGGTAATCTGTACCTCATCCGAATTCAGCACATACAAATGCTTGCAATAAGGCACCTGGGGAAAGGCCTCAGCCAGCATATTCTCCAGGGTCTCACGATCATGAATATGGGGGGCAAGGCTGACCGCCAGATCATGCATTTTTTCACTCAGCATGGCGGTAAGTTTTTCACGCTGCTGATGGATGGTTTCTTTAAGACTGCTACTCATAATTATGCTCTGCCAGCTGGCAGACTCATGGATATGGATCGACCCGGAAAATCATATCATAAACAAAAAAGGCCAACTCCGATGAGTCAGCCTTTGGGTTCTGGTCGGGACGACAGGATTTGAACCTGTGACCACCACACCCCCAGTGTGGTGCGCTACCAGACTGCGCTACGCCCCGATTAAGGCGGTGAATTTTACACTGTGTGGTTTGTATGTCAAAGAATACTTGTGGAATCGACAGCAGAAGGCTTTCCTTCAAAAAATAACCCCTATAAACAAAAATCCCTGCCGGAGCAGGGACTTTGTTCTGTTATTTTTTCAGCATCTGGAGGATTTCTTCCAGCTCGCTTCTGAGCTGTTTGATCACCTGCTGGCTCTGGTTGGTATCATCCTTGGCCGGCTCGCCCATCAGCTGATTGCGGGCGCCACCAATGGTAAAGCCCTGGTCATAAAGCAGGCTGCGGATCTGGCGAATCAGAATCACATCATGGCGCTGGTAATAGCGGCGATTGCCCCGACGCTTGACCGGCTTTAACTGGGTAAACTCCTGTTCCCAGTAGCGCAGTACATGGGGCTTGACCCCACACAGGTCACTGACTTCGCCAATGGTGAAGTAGCGTTTACTGGGGATTGCGGGTAATTCGTTATTGTTGCTGGCTTCCAGCATATGCTTCAACTCGTTGTTTTAGTTTTTGTCCAGGACGGAAGGTTACGACACGGCGCGCGCAAATCGGGATCTCTTCCCCGGTTTTGGGGTTACGTCCCGGGCGCTGGGTTTTGTCCCGTAAGGCGAAATTACCAAAGCCTGAGAGCTTTACATGCTGTGAGTTCTCAAGGGCTTCGCGTACTTCTTCAAAAAACAGTTCAACCAATTCTTTGGCTTCACGCTTGTTGAGCCCTAGCTCATCAAATAAGCGCTCGGCCATATCAGCTTTGGTTAATGCCATTTCTACTCCCGTAATGTAGCACCGTATGTTTTGTTCAGTGCTGTAACGATTGTCTGGATTTCTGAGTCCACATCTTCATCTGTAAGAGTGCGGGAAAATCCTTGTAAAATCAAGCCTAAAGCGACACTTTTTAGACCAGAATCTATTCCAGTACCAGTATAGACGTCAAATACAGAAATTTCCTGTAAAACATCGGATGCGGCTGATTTTATTGTCTGGATGATGTCTCCAGCGGCAATATCTTCACTAATCAGCAGGGCAATATCCCGGCGCACTTCGGGGAATTTGGACAGGGATTTGAATACCGGCACGCTGGCTGCCAGCACAGCATTTTGATCCAGTTCGAAAACAAATACCCGCGGATCTATATCCAGCGCCTTCTGGGTTTGCGGATGCAATGCCCCCAGCCAGCCGATAGCCTGCTCACCCTTATAGATACGCGCCGTCTGCCCCGGATGCAGCGCCGGATGCGCATCTTTTACAAAACGAATATCCTGGCCGCCGGCGGCCAGTATGGCTTCCACATCGGCTTTTACATCAAAGAAGTCTACCTTGCGGGCGTCACCATCCCAGTGCTCCTCATGCAGATTACCGCAGACCACGCCGGCGATTTTATTATCCTGCACCAGCTCATCAGCCGTCTGAATAAAGGTAAGGCCGGTTTCAAACAATCGAATGCGGGGCTGCTGCCGATTGATATTGTGCTGGGCGGCTTTTAACAGACCCAGCCACAGGCTGGTGCGCATCACCGATAAGTCGGCTGAAATGGGATTGGCCAGAGCCACCGGCTTAATGTCCCTGTCGATTGCCGCCTGCCAGGCAGGATCCACAAAACTGTAGCTAATGGCTTCGAAATAGCCACGATCTGCCAGCAACTCCTTGATTCGTTGCAGTTCCAGCCTTGATTCATCCAGCGGCTTCATATCCGGCTGGTAATGGGGCATAGTGCGGGGAATCCTGTTATAGCCGTAGATACGGATCAGCTCTTCGATTAAATCCGCCTCAATGGCAATATCAAAGCGGAAAGCCGGTGCACTGACCATCCAGCCTTCATCGCTCGCTTCCAGGCTCATGCCCAGCCCGGATAAAATGCTTTCCACCTGGGCATCCTCAAAGTCGATACCCAACATACGGCTGATACGCTCGCGGCGCAGATGAATGCTGGCCGGTTTGGGCAGATCCACTTCGCTGAGCTGCTCACATACCGGGCCGGCCTGACCGCCGCAAATATCGATAATCAACTGGCTAGCACGCTCCATGGCTCTAGCTGGCAACTCAGGGTCCACACCACGCTCGAAACGGTGGGATGAGTCTGTGTGCAGACCGTAATCACGGGCACGACCGGCTATCGCCAGTGGCGAGAAAAAGGCCGCTTCCAGAAAGATATTGTTTGTACTATCGCTAACGCCGGAGCCTTCACCGCCCATCACCCCGGCAAGCGCCAGTGGACGTGATTCATCGGCAATCAGCAGGGTTTTGTCATTGCATTCGATTTCCTTGCCATCCAGCAGGGTCAGCTTTTCCCCCGCCTGCGCCAGACGCACCTCAATGCCGCCCTGTAGCTGATCCAGATCAAAGGCATGCATGGGCTGGCCAAGTTCGATCATCACATAATTGGTAATGTCCACAACAGGGCTCAGGCTGCGAATGCCGCTGCGACGCAATTTTTCCACCATCCATAAAGGCGTGGTAGCGCGGGCATTAACATTGCGAATCACCCGTCCCAGATAACGGGGACAGGCGGAAGGTGCAGACACTTTAACGGGGAAACTGTCATCAATATCCGCTTTTACCGGCAGCACTTCCAGAGCATTGACCGGGCACTGGTATAAAGTGCCCACTTCACGGGCCACACCGGCAATGCTTAAACAGTCACTACGATTGGGGGTGAGATCCACTTCGATAATGGTGTCGTTTAAATCCAGATATTCACGGATGTCGGTGCCAATGGGTGCATCCTCCGGCAATTCCATTAAGCCATCGGCTGAATCCGCCAGCCCCATTTCCTTTTCGGAGCAAAGCATGCCATAGGATTCCACACCCCGCAGTTTGGATTTTTTAATTTTGAAATTGCCGGGCAGTACAGCGCCGATCATGGCACAGGCAACCATTAAACCTTCACGAACATTGGCAGCGCCGCAAACGATTTGCAATGGTTCACCCGTACCGGCATCCACTTTACAAATATTTAATTTATCCGCATCAGGATGTTTTTCAACGCTAACAACTTTGGCCACCAGGATATTCGTAAATTCACCTGCAGCCGGCTCAATGGAATCCACTTCCAGACCGGCCATGGTAATGTCGTCTGCGATTGTTTGTGTTGAAACATCGGGATTAACCCATTCCCGTAACCATTGTTCTGAGATTTTCATCAATAAACCTTCGTCCGAATTTTCGGATAATTTTTATTTGCGTTGATTCGCGTTTATTTGCGAACAACTGCTTCTATTCATGCAAACTGTTTTAAAAACTTAATATCGTTTTCAAAGAACAGACGTAAATCATTCACTCCATAACGCAGCATCGCCAGTCGCTCCACACCCATACCAAAGGCATAGCCGGTGAACTTTTCATTATCTATGCCCGCATGTTTAAACACTTCAGGGTGCACCATGCCGCAACCCAGCACTTCCAGCCAGCCAGTATGGCTGCATACACGACAGCCTTCACCAGCGCACATCACACACTGAATATCCACTTCCGATGAGGGTTCGGTAAAGGGGAAATAGGATGGACGAAAACGGGTTTTGAGTTCATCGTTTTCAAAAAATAATTTTAAAAACTTATCCAGTGTGCCCATTAAATCAGCAAAGCTGACCTGCTCATCCACCATCAAGCCTTCCACCTGATGGAACATGGGAGTATGGGTTAAATCCGAATCACAACGATACACACGGCCGGGGGCAATCAGGCGCAGGGGTGGCTCGGTGGTTTCCATTTCACGCACCTGCACCGGCGAGGTGTGAGTGCGCAACAGGGTATTGGCATTAAAATAAAAGGTATCGTGCATGGCACGAGCCGGGTGATGGGATGGAATATTCAGGGCTTCAAAGTTGTGATAGTCATCTTCGATTTCCGGACCTTCCGCCACATCAAAACCCAGGCCGGCAAACAGGGTTTTAATCCGCTGCATGGTGCGCGTTACCGGATGCAGGCCACCGCTTTGCTGACCGCGACCGGGCAGGCTGACATCAATGCTTTCTTCGGCCAGCTGGGCATTGAGCTTTTCCACTTCCAGGGCTGCCTTGCGTTCTTCCAGCGCCGCCTGAAAGCTGCGCTTGGCATCATTGATTTTCTGTCCGGCTTCCTTGCGCTGGTCACCGGGTAATTTCCCCAGCTCTTTTAGCTGGGCGGTGAATTCACCTTTTTTACCCAGATACTGTACACGCACCGCATCCAGCTGTTGTAAGTCACCCGCGTCAGCTACTGCCTGCTGCGCCTTTGTTAATAACTCTTGTAAATCAGCCACTGATTTTTACCATTGTTGTTTTATAAATTGCCTATACTGCCCTGTTCTGGATTCCCGCCTTCGCGGGAATGACAGGCGATCAATATAAGACGCTTTTTCATTCTTTATATCTGTCCGTACCGGCCGCGACCGTTACAGATGACTTTGTATAAAAGTCTGCCTCAAAAAAATCCGATACTACCCGAAAAAAACCGTCATTCCCGCGAAGGCGGGAATCCAGCTTTAGCAGATAACTCCTATACAAAACCTTGCAGATTTTCTAACAAAAAAGGGGACGGCTAAAGCCCTCCCCTTTTGAGTATCTCACTTAATAATTTTGTTTAAAAAACGTAAATTTTAAGCGTTAGCTTCAAGGCCGGCTTTAGCTGCATCAACCAACTGACCAAAAGCATTGATGTCGTGTACGGCAATATCCGCCAGCACTTTACGATCCACTTCGATATTGGCTTTGCTCAGGCCATTGATAAAGCGGCTGTAAGACATATCAAACATACGGGCTGCCGCATTGATACGTGCAATCCATAATTTACGGAATTCACGTTTTTTCACACGACGGTCACGGTATGCATACTGTCCGGCTTTGGTAACCGCCTGATTCGCTACACGATAGACACGTGAACGTGCACCATAATAACCTTTGGCTTTCGCCAGTACCTTTTTATGTTTCGCTCGTGCCTGAACACCACGTTTTACTCTTGCCATGATTCAGACTCCTATACGTAAGGTAACATGCGCTTAACCATGCGAGCATCGCAGGCAGCAACTTGTGAAGGTTCACGTAAATGACGTTTACGCTTGGTGGATTTTTTGGTCAGAATATGACGACGGAATGACTTGCCGCGTTTATAGCCGCCAGCACCGTTTTTACGGAAACGCTTAGCCGCGCCCCGATTTGTTTTCATCTTAGGCATTGTATTGCTCCAAAATAATTCTTAAAAAGACCCAGTTCCAACCGCCAGGCGGCAGATGCAGGGTGATTATTTTCGGATTTTATTCCATCGGTTTCCCGACAGCGTGGTTCCTGAAAACCCCGTTTCAGCAAAGCTGAAATTCTTTTGCTATCGTAAGACCTGAGACTAATGACTCAGGACTAACGACTGCTTTTATTTCGTCTTTTTCGGTGACATCATCATCACCATCTGCCGCCCTTCCATTTTCGGCATCTGATCAACGGTGCCATACTCTTCCAGATCAGCGGCCACCCGCTTGAGCAGTTCTAAACCCAGCTCCTGGTGAGCAAACTCACGCCCCCGGTAACGAAGCGTAACCTTGATCTTGTCGCCACCTTCCAGAAACTCCCGCAGCTTACGTACTTTGGTCTGGTAATCCCCTTCTTCAGTGCGGGGACGGAATTTGATTTCCTTGACCTGTATCTGCTTCTGTTTCTTTTTGTTGGCGTTCTGCTGTTTTTTCGCTTCGAACTTGAATTTACCAAAATCCATAATCCGGCAAACCGGTGGCTTGGCATTAGGCGATACCTCCACCAGATCCAGCCCCTTTTTCTGGGCCATTTCCAGTGCGTCTTCAATTTTCAGTATACCGGCCTGTTCACCTTCGTCATCTATTACCCGAACTTCGGGATGAGGAATGGCTTCATTCCTGCGCGTCTTTTTATCAGCAGCGATCTTTTAATCCTCCAAAATAGCGAAACCGCGGTTCTCAATTGTTCTGGCAAAGCGGTCTGACAATTCGTCGATTGTCATAGTACCCAGATCTTTGCCATCAAGAGAACGCACGGCCACGCTGTTTGTTTCGACTTCCTTATCGCCAGTAACCAGCATATAAGGAACCCTCTGTAATGTGTGCTCGCGAATTTTAAAGCCTACCTTCTCATTTCTCAAGTCCGCTTTGACCTTAAATCCACGATCCAGCAATGTTTTTTCGACTTTTTGGGCATATTCGGCCTGTTTGTCGGTAATATTCATAATCACCGCGTGTTGAGGCGCCAACCAGAGCGGAAATTTACCCTCGTAATGTTCGATCAAAATACCGATAAATCGCTCCACCGAACCCAGAATCGCCCGGTGTAACATGACCGGTACCTGACGGCTGCCATCTTCGGCTACATACTGGGCATCCAGACGGCCGGGCATGGAGAAATCCACCTGCATGGTGCCACACTGCCAGCCACGATCCAGACAGTCTTTTAAGGTAAATTCAATTTTCGGACCATAGAAGGCACCTTCGCCCGGCTGTAGTTTGAAATCTATACCCTTGGATGTGAGCGCATCCTGTAATGCCTGCTCGGCCCTGTCCCAGATTTCATCGGAACCCACCCGCTGTTCCGGGCGGGTTGACAGGGCGATTTCGATATTATCAAAACCGAAGTCTTTGTATACATCGTAGGTCAGGTCGATAAAAGCGGATACCTCATCCTGAATCTGCTCTTCAGTACAGAAAATATGCGCATCATCCTGAACAAAATTCCGCACCCGCATCAAACCATGGAGCGTACCCGATGGCTCATTCCGGTGGCAGGAGCCAAACTCCGCCAGA
The DNA here is from genome assembly GCA_026998145.1 of Gammaproteobacteria bacterium. GTDB lineage: Bacteria > Pseudomonadota > Gammaproteobacteria > SZUA-229 > SZUA-229 > JALTRC01. The sequence continues at coordinate 20,625 of JALTRC010000217.1, read as the reverse complement.
CGCAGAGGCAGATCACGGTAGGATTTCAGCCCCTGATTAAACACCTGAATATGGCAGGGGCAGTTCATGGGCTTGACCGCATAATCCCGGTTTTCCGAGTGGGTGGTGAACATCATGTCGTGGAATTTATCCCAGTGACCGGATTTTTCCCACAGACTTCTGTCCACTACCTGCGGTGTGTGGATTTCCTGATAGCCATGATTGCGCAGACGATCCCGAATATACTGCTGCACGCTTAAGTTAATATCCCAGCCCGGCTGATGCCAGAATACCATACCCGGGGCTTCTTCCTGAGTGTGGAACAGGCCCAGCTGTTTACCGATTTTACGGTGATCCCGTTTTTCCGCTTCGGCAATACGATGCAAATAGGCTTTCAGTTGCTTTTTATCCGGCCAGGCCGTGCCGTAAATCCGTTGCAGCATTTTATTATTAGAATCACCCCGCCAGTAGGCACCGGCCAGCTTGGTGAGTTTGAATGCCTTAATCTTACCCGTACTGGGCACATGGGGGCCGCGGCACAGGTCGGTGAATTCGCCCTGGGTATAAAGGGAAAGGGTTTGATCGGCGGGAATATCCTCGATAATCTGCGCCTTGTACTCCTCGCCCATATCGCGGAAATACTTAACCGCCTCATCACGACTCATGGTAGAGCGGCTAACCTTGTAATCCGCCTTGGCCAGCTCGGCCATTTTCTTTTCAATGGCGGTTAAATCTTCTGGAGTAAAACTTTCTTCGTAATCAATATCGTAATAAAAGCCGTCATCAATCACCGGGCCAATGGTAATCTGCGCACTGGGATACAGCTGTTTCACCGCCTGGGCCAGCAAGTGGGCAGTGGAGTGACGAATAATTTCCAGACCTTCTTCATTTTTATCGGTGATGATAGACAGCTTTGCATCATCTTCGATCATATAACTGGCATCCACCAGCTCATCATTAACCTTGCCGGCCAGTGTAGCCTTGGCCAGACCGGCACCGATTTCGGCCGCTACATCATAAACAGAAACGGGGGAAGCAAAAGTGCGCTGACTTCCGTCAGGCAGAGTGATAACAGGCATAGTTTTTCCTCAGTGGTGACCGGTACGATGGGTCACTTGTTTTTGACTGACTCTTACGTGAAGCCAGCCGGTTAATAAATAAGGCGCTAGTTTAAAAGAAAGCAGTAAGCTGAACAACGCCAATATTTTATATGCCATTAGATCGTAGGGTGGAACAAGCGCAGTGGTTCCACCAATAATACAGGTTCAGGTGGAACCGCTTTGCTTGTTCCGCCCTACTTTTTTATTTTTTTAAACTACCCGCTAATAAATTTGCCAGTGATATACGATTGGTTTTATGGGGCACTGAATCACAACTCCAGATATTTTTCACGCCCAACTTCTGCAATCGTTCTATGGCATCACCGACAAACAGGGCATGGGTCACCAGCACGCTAATGGATGCGGGCTTAAAGGGCTGTAATAATTGTGCAGCCACTTCTAGAGTGCGGCCGCTGCTGGCCACATCATCCACCAGCACAATATGCCGTCCGGCAAAATCTGCATCTGGTAATGTAATGCGTACATCCCTGTCGCCGAAGCGTTGCTTGGTGGCCACGGCAAAATCCAGCCCCTGATGCTGGGCGATGGCCGATACCCACTGCCGGGATTCCCCATCCGGGCCTAGCAGAAAAGGTGAGTCCATCTGCTCACTTAAAAATTCGGCCATAGGCTGGGTGGCGGTAAGATTGATCGCCATATCCAGCGGAACGGCTTCCGATAAATGATTAATGCGATGCAGATGAGAATCTACTGTCACTACACCATCAAAATAATCTGCCAGCATTTTGCCAATAATTTTCTGGCTGACCACTTCGCCCGGATGAAATTCAATATCCTGTCGCATATAACATAAATAAGGCACCACCAGAATCAGTTGCTTCACCCCGTGCTTTCGAGCACTGGCCGCAACCAGTATTAATTCAATTAATTTTTCATTAGGCTGATTCAGGCTGCGACACACAATTAGCTTTTCAGGTAAATTAACCGGCAAACGAATTTTGCTTTCCCCATCGGGAAAATGGTGTATGTCCACCTGTTCATAATCCAGAGCCAGTGCTTGCGCCAGGGCTTTGCCCTGCTGTTCATATTCGGCAAAACCCAACACCATTGTATTGTCTGACATTTTATTTTCCTATCTGATAAGCAGAATGATTAGCGGCAGCTTCTTTGGCAAAATGAAATTCCGATGGATACTCCGCATAAATTCGGTAAAGCGGCTCACCTTTTTTAACCGTATCACCTGTTTTTTTAAATAAATCCACACCCGCGCCTTTAGTCATTGGCGCACCGGCCAAACGGGCAATACGCGCAATCTGAAAATTATCAATCGCCTCTACCTTACCGCTTGTTTGCGCCACTATATCCCTGTTTAATTTGCCGGCCTGCACCGGCTGCTGATTCAAACCCTGCGCCTGGGCAATGGCATGAAACTTATCCAGCGCACGCCCTGACTCCAGAATATCCCGCGCCAGTCGATAACCATCACCGCCTCTGACATCTGTATCAAACTCCAGAATACGGCCTGCCAGTTGCAAGGATTTTTCCCGCAGATCCAGCGGCGCCTGGGGATCGTTTTCCAGCACCTGCATCACATCACGGGCTTCCAGCATGGGGCCAACGCCTCGACCAATAGGTTCATGTCCATCGGTAATAATCACTTCCAGATGCAGGCCCATACGATCTCCCACATATTCAAATAATTTTCGCAATTCCATGGCATCCCGGCTGGAACGCACCTTGGCCGTTTTGCCAACGGGAATATCAACAATTAAATGGGTAGCACCCGCGGCAACTTTTTTGGAAAGAATGGAGGCAATCATCTGCCCCGGTGAGTCCATGGATAAGGGTCGCTCAACAGAAATCAAAATATCATCCACCGGGGCTAATTTGGCTGTACCACCCCAGGCCAGGCAGGCGCGCTGATGCTTGACGATATCTCTCATCTTATCCATGGGCAGTTCCACATTGGCAATAACTTCCATGGTATCGGCAGTGCCGGCAGGTGAGGTGATGGCGCGACTGGATGTTTTGGGCATTAATAAACCGTGGGCCGCAACAATGGGCACTACCAGCATGGTGGTGCGATTACCGGGGATGCCGCCGATACAGTGTTTATCAGCCACCAGTTTCTCACCCCAGTCCATTCTTTCTCCCGTATCCACCATGGCACGGGTTAAACTCAAAACTTCTTCCCGCTCCATACCCGATTCAGCGCAGGCCACCAGAAAAGCGGCAATCTCAATTTTGGAATATCGGTTAGCAACTATGTCTTCGGTAATCTGTAAATACTGCTCATCATTTAGACGCTCACCGGCAATTTTTTTATGAACATTTTTTATGGACTGGGGCGGGCTGGCATAGCGCACACAAACTTCTGTTTCTTCTGCAATACCTAATTGCTCAAACACCTGTTCACTTAAACCGATTTCACCGGGCGAGGTAATGGATTCATCATCTACCACATTTAAAACCGCTACAACCGGATGACCATCATCATGTGGGAAAACTTCTATTTTGCTGAGCGCCTGAAAACCTTCACTGCGATAAACACTGCAATCACGATGCAGATAGGCAACGTTTTCTTTGTAGGTGTCGATGGCGACACGTTTTAGCTTAAGTGTTTCCATAATATTTTTTCACTTTTCATTATAATTTCAGGTACCGGGATCTTTAGGGATCAGAGTTTCCTTAAAAAATATTTCCGCTTATGTTATAGCCTCCCCCTTTAAAAAGGGGGAATGAGGGGGATTTAAAAAGTTTCCGCTTTAAATATTTTATCAATACAGTGTTTTAATTTGAACGATCTCAAATCTCCCCCGGCCCCTCTTTAGCAAAGAGGGGAGATAATACTATTGAATTAAGCACCTTAATCCAGATGCTTATGAAAACGTAATACGGATAACACCAGCATAATCAGGGTAAATAAAATCAGAATACCCAGCTCCGGGAAAAGCTCCGGAATGCTGGCGGCCCGTAACATAACGCCTCGTATCAAACGCACAAAATGGGTCAGGGGTAAAACTTCTGCAATCCACTGAGCCGCTTTGGGCATGCCATCAAAGGGAAACATAAAGCCGGATAATAAAATCGACGGCAGCATAATAAAAAATGTCATTTGCATGGCCTGAAACTGACTCTTTGCCAGGGTGGAAAATAATAATCCCAGGGTTAAATTTGCCGCCACAAAAACCAGCGAAATAATATATACATTAATCAGGCTGCCGGCGATAGGCACATCAAACAGCAACGAGCCTAATACCAGCACCAGAGTCACCTGTATAAAGCCAATGGCAATATAAGGCAGCACCTTGCCTATCATCAGTTCCATACTGGATATGGGTGTATTAATTAATAATTCAAGGTTGCCCCGCTCCCGTTCCCGCACCAGTGACACAGCGGTAAACATCATCATGGTCATGGTTAAAATAACACCAATTAAACCGGGCACCACATTGACCGCTGAACGGCGCTCCGGATTGTAATAATTTTTAACTTCAAATAATTTGGCCTGCCTGGGCAGCGGTTTTGTATGGGGCTGTAATTTTAATGCGGTGAGCTGCTGGGCTGCCGCCAGAATAATAGGGTCACTGCCATCTACCAGTAGCTGGGCAGAAGGACGATTGTTATCCTGAATTCTGCGGCCAAAGTCTTCGGGAATAAAAACGCCAATTTTAACTTTTCCCCGTTTCATTAAATATTCAATATCGGCAACCTGCTGGCGTTGATACTTTACTTTAATCACCTGGGATGCCTGCAGATCGGCAATCAGGTTACGGGATAGCTGTGTGTTTGCCTGATCGACCACCGCTGTTTGAATATGCCGCACATCCGTATTGATGGCATAACCAAACATTACAATCTGCATAATGGGAATACCAAAAATCATGCCGAAGGTTAAACGATCCCGTTTTAACTGCCAGACTTCCTTGCGCAATACGGCTAATAATCGCTGCCAGGATTTCATGCGGCCATACCGGCAGGGTGGGATGCGCGAGTGGCCATCACAAACACATCTTCAAGGGAGGCTTCAATCTGGGAGGCATTAATATTGATATTTAACGGCGCACATTGCTGCTGTACATAAACTGCCGGCTGACTAATTGTTTTATCCAGCAATACACGTAAATGCATACCCAGTTGCGTCACGCTGATAACATTATCGAGAGTCGATAAATGCCGTCGCACGCGGGAGATTTCATCCGCCTCCACTTTCACCACCCAGGCATCAATATCTTCCATGAGCTGGGGCGGTGAACCATCAGCCACCTTAACACCATGATCCAGTATGGCCAGACCGTGGCAGCGTTCGGCTTCATCCATATAGTGTGTAGACACTAAGATGGTGACCCCATCGGCCACCAGATCAAACAGGGATTCCCAGAAGTCCCGGCGGGTCTGGGGATCAACGGCGCTGGTCGGCTCATCTAAAAACAATAGCTCCGGCTTATGCAAGGTTGCCGCGGCCAGTGCCAGACGCTGCTTCTGACCGCCACTCATGGTGCCAACAAAACGATTTTTCAAATCACCCAGACGATAAACCGACATGGCCTTATCCAGCTGCTGCTTCTGCTCCCTGGGGCTGAGGTTATACACCTGCGCCATAAAGCGCAGATTCTCCGCCACGCTTAAGTCATCATAAAGGGAGAATTTCTGTGTCATATAACCAATTTTGGTTTTTAATAATTCGGCCTGACTGGGGATATGTAAACCAAGCACCTGCGCTTCACCTGAAGTCGGCAATAACAGGCCACACAGCATACGAATAGTGGTGGACTTGCCGGAACCATTTGGCCCCAGAAAACCGTAAATGGTTTCTCTGGGGATATTCAGATCCAGCTGGCTAACGGCGGCCAGATCACCAAAATACTTGCTTAACTGCTGACAGGAAATCGCCCCCTTCGACGCCATTACTTCCCATCTCCATTATCGGCTGACACATCAAAACTAACCTCAAGGGGAATCCCGGCCGGCAAATCGATGGCGGAGGTATCCAGCAAATCTATTTTTGCACGATAAGCCAGGCGCGCCCGGTCTCCTTTACTGAGTGAATAATAGGGCGTGAAAACCGGATCATGGGAAATGCTGCGAATGCGCCCCTTGAATACCTGATTAACCCCATCCACCCAGACCTTTGCCGGGCTGCCAATATGCAGGGACGCCCGTAAAGGCTCAGGCACATAGACACGGGCATAGGGTTTATCGCCAACCAGCATCACCGCCACCATGCTGCCGGGCAGAGGTTTCTCCCCAACTTTAAATGGCAGCTCATCAACCAGGCCCGCCTGAGGCGCACGAATGATTAATTGCTCAGCAACAATCTGTAGCCGCTGCCGTTTGGCTTTGGCTGCCAGTAAAGCCTGACGGGCCTGTTCGATAGTTTCGCTGCGCGTGCCCTGCTGTAATAAGGCCAGTGCTGCACGCTTTGCCGCGAGCTGGGCCTGAGCTGATTGTAAACGCGCCTGGATACGATCCAGATCATCCGGGCTGGTCAGGTTTTGTCTGGCCAGAACCTTTGTGCGTTTAAGTTCTGTGCTGGCCAGCTCCTGTTCACTTTTCGCCTGTTCATAAAGGGCTTTGGCCTGTTTAATATCCTCAGCCCGCGGCCCTTTTATCAACTCATCCAGACGCGCCTGGGCCTGAGCAACCAGCGCCTGAGCATTATCTATATCGGCATTTACCCGGCGTTTATCAAAAATAACCAGAGGCTGCCCTTTTTCAACTTTTGCGCCTTCTGCAACTGCAAGCTGAACAATCTTTTCATTTAACTCATTGGTCAGCTCCAGCCGATCCCATTGCAAAAGGCCAACAGCTCGTTCATTGCTACCCTGTTCACAGCCAGCCAGCAGGCTGATAAATATCAGAGAAAAAAAGGCAATGGGGAAAGTTTTCATATTATCCTGTCATCTGTTTATTACAGTTACCCTGGGCCCACATTATCATAAAATCCAGCGATTCAATAACTGATAAACATCAAGCACAAAAGGCTTTATTTATGCCACACTAAGCCCCACATAGATAAAGCCGCTATATTTTACGGGCCGGCCAGTTTAAAAGGATAATAAAATGAAAATATCATTTCACGGTGCCGATCAAAGTGTCACCGGTTCATGCCACCTCATTTCATGTAGCGGCAAAAAAATACTGATTGATTGCGGCCTGTATCAGGGCAGCCATGAACTAACCGAAGAAAATGCCGAGCCTTTTGGTTTTAAACCAGAAGAAATCGATTACCTGCTGCTTACCCACGCACACCTTGACCATTGCGGTCGAATTCCTCTGCTGGTTGATCGGGGATTTAAAGGGGAAATCATTACCACCTCTGCCAGCCGCGAACTGGCCAAACTGGTAATGCTGGATTCGGCTCATATTCAGGAGTCGGAAGCCGAGTGGAAAACCCGCAAGGAGATTCGCAAAGGCAGCGATAAAATTATTGAACCACTTTACACAACGCTGGATGTATTAAACAGCCTGGATTATTTTGGCCGCGTGGCCCAGTACGACAAACCCATTAAACTCTCCGATGATATACAGGTGACCTTTATCGACGCCGGGCATATTCTCGGCTCCGCCAGCATTGTAATGAATCTAACAGAAAACAACCGCCATAAAAAAGTGCTGTTTTCCGGCGATCTGGGTTATAGCAACCGGGCTATTTTACGCAATCCCACACCGCCCCCCAAGGTTGATGTTGTGGTTATGGAAACCACCTACGGGGATCGCAAACACAAGGCGCTAAAACCTTCCATAGAAGAACTGTTTAACGTCATCAATGACACATTTAAACGGGGTGGCAATGTCATTATCCCCACCTTTGCACTGGAACGGGCACAGGAATTACTGTTTTATATGCGCGAAGGCGTTGAAAAAGGTGAGATACCGTCTTTTATGCAGGTGTTTCTGGATTCTCCCATGGCCATTTCAGCTACTGAAATTTTTCGCCGCCATTCAGAATGTTATGACAGGAAAACCGCCGCTATTTTTAACCAGCATAACGACCCTTTTATGGTACCCGGTTTGCATTTTACCCGGGAAACCGCCGACTCCATTGCCCTGAACCGTATTGAAAGCGGCGCGGTAATTATGGCAGGCTCCGGCATGTGCACCGGCGGCCGTATACGTCACCATTTAAAACAGCATATCGGCCGCAAGAGCAGCAGTATTGTATTTGTCGGCTATGCGGCAATCGGCACCTTGGCTCGGCGTATTCTGGATGGTGCACAAACTATTAAACTGTTTGGCGAAGAGGTTGCGGTACATGCCTCCATTCATACCATTGGCGGTTTTTCAGCCCATGCAGATTGTGAAGAGCTGTATCAATGGTATCAACATACGGGCACCCCGCAAAAAACTTTTCTGGTGCATGGGGAAGAAAAAAGCATGAAGGTTTTTGCCAGCCGTATTCAGCACAGCAATCCTGTTATGCCAGGCCTGAATGAAGAATTTGAACTGTAAGGAGAAATCGATGTTCCAACAAATACCCGTTAATGATGGCAATATTGTGGCTTATAGAATCAGTGGCAAACTCAGCCATGCTGACTATCAGGCCTTTCTTCCCCAGATAGAAACACTGCTGGAAGAAGAGGAAAAACTGTCACTGTTTTTAGAGCTGGATAATTTTAAAGGCTGGGATTTAAAAGCCTTTCTCGATGATTTTAAATTTGAACAGAAATATGCAGACAAACTGGATCGCATAGCGGTTGTTGGTAACCATTCCTGGGAAAAATGGATGACCCGTCTGGCCCAGCCTTTTGTATCATCGGAGATACGATATTTTAACCAGGATCAACTCATAGAAGCCTGGGACTGGCTACGAAAAAGAGACGAAAAAGCCATAGAAAAGGATCATCCACTCAATCATTATCAACACATACTACTGGCCACCGATTTATCAGAGCATGGATTTCGTGTTGCTCAACGGGCAAAAGAACTCTGTGAATTTTATCAGGCGAAACTATCGGTCATTCATGTATATGAAGCCATGTATATGTACGGTGATTTTTACGATGATTACTATGACACTTTTTCCGTTGACCTGTACGAACAGGATCTGGAACTACAGAAATATTCCGAGCAAAAACTAAAAGACTTTATGGCACGCCTTGATATGCCTTCAGCCCACTCTGAAATTATTCAGGGAACCCCCACCGCCTCTATTTTATCGTATGCAGAATCACAACAGATCGATTTGATTGTTATCGGTAAACATGGCCACAAAGGCATAGACCGACTACTCGGCTCTACTGCATCAGGCGTGGTACATAAATCCCGCTGCGAAGTATTAACCATCCCGCAAAATTTCAGATAGGCCAGAAATCATATGCCAGCCAATACTCCCCCCATTGACGAAAAACTCAATCTTAATCAGGTCATCGCCATGGGCGTTGGCGGCATGGTGGGCGGCGGTATTTTTTCCGTGCTGGGCCTGGCCATTGCACAGGGCGGCCATGCTGCCCCCATTGCTTTTTTACTGGGCGGTATTATTGCGTTGCTTACCGGACTTTCCTATGCCAGCCTGGGTTTACGGTTTCAATCGGATGGCGGCAGTTTTACTTTTCTTGAAAAGGCCTTTAAATCACAGTTTATTGCCGGCCTGGGTGGCTGGCTATTATTGATTGGCTATGTGGGTACCATGGCCCTGTATGCCTATACCTTTGGTGTTTACGGTAGCGCCATGCTGGGCAGCAATGGTGAAAATCCGGCCATGCATCATCTGCTGGAGTCACTGGTATTGCTCAGTTTTCTGGGCGTTAATCTTTACGGGGTTAAAGCCAGCGGTAATAGCGAGCTGATTATCGTTACCATCAAAGTGCTGATCCTCGGCCTGTTTGCCATTATCGGCTTATTTTATGTTCAGGCCGATCATTTACTGCCAGTATTTAATAAGGGCCAGGCAGGCGTATTAATGGCCGCCGCCCTTATTTTTGTTGCCTATGAAGGCTTTGAGTTAATCCCCAATGCAGTCAATGAAATGGAAAACCCGGATCGCAACTTAAAAAAAGGCATTATGATTTCCATTATTATCACCATCTTTATCTATGTGCTGGTTTCCATTGTGGCCGTCGGTAATTTATTACCCTCAGAAATTATTCAATATAAGGAGTATGCGCTGGCGGTAGCCGCCAAACCTTTTTTAGGAGAAGCTGGTTTTATTTTAATTGGCGTGGCCGCCCTGTTTTCCACCTCATCAGCCATTAATGCCACATTGTTTGGTACGGCACGCCTGGGCATGGTAATGGCAAAAGAAAAAGCCCTGCCCGCTGTATTCAGCTTTAAACGCAAGCAGAATAATATTCCCTGGTTAAGCCTGATTATTATTACCTTTACTACCCTGGTTTTTGTAAACCTGACCAATCTGGATATTATTTCATCCTTCGCCAGCTCCACTTTTCTGCTGATTTTTACCAGTATTAATTTATCTGCCTTTCGCCTGCGCAAAACCATTGATCTACATCCTGCTATTCCACTAACCGGCATGTTGTTGTCACTGGTGTCATGGATGGGGCTGATGTTTTATCTGTGGCAGTCAGATAAACACAGCCTGATCTGGATTGGAATTTTTTATGTGGGTATTGTGATGGCGGAGGCTTTATTTAGTCAGCGTCGCTGTATCTTCAAAACACAAACAAACTAAAGCCTAACAAATATGTAAAAAATAATTCATAAAACTCATACCTGTTGTTCATATTGCACTTTCAAAATCACCCCTGTCTTTGAAGCTGAAGCCCTTAAAGCCTGAGCCTCAATCGCATTAATTGATTACAAAATACAAATGAAAGGCAATGGATATGACTATAAAACGACTGTTCGTTATGGCAGCTTGCTATCTCAGTTTTACGAGTGCACAGGCTACAACCGTATTTTCACCGGAATTAAATACCCTGGATAATACTTTTGAAAATGCTGATTTTTTCAATTTCAGTATTCCCAACAATTATCAACTGGGATTATTTGATTACACAGACAGCCAATTCACCACAGCACTATTATTAAGCTCTGGCGACTCGGTTTCTTTTTCACCCTCAAGCCCAGCCGCCGTTAGCCAGTTTACTGCAACCAATGATTCGACAGGTTCATTTATTAATCTGACGGCAACCTCGCCTTCACCCGGCACTCCCAGTTTTATATTAGGCCTGATGGATACAAACACATCTACCTGGTATCAGGACATTTTTGCTTCCTCCTTAAATTCAGCAGGCAGCGCATGGAATGTAAGCTTTGAAACTGCACCCGGTGTCACAACCAGTGTGGATATAGTGCTTTCAGCTGTACCTCTGCCTGCATCTATCTGGTTATTTGCAACCGGCCTGATAGGCATGGTGGGTATTGCCCGCAAATAACTTTTCATCTGATATGCCAGGCTCGAGTCAATCACTCGGGCCGTGGTGAAAAAGCATCACCACCTTCTGATTCGCTCCCGGCGAATCAGCCGAACCAGTGGCTCTCATCCACTCGCGCGCAGAAAATTGCAAATCAGTGTTTAAATCTGATTCTTTTTATCTTTTATGAGTGATTTTAAATGGTAGGCGCGAGTGGATTACTCGGGCATCCTTGCCCTCGCCCTGCGGGCCGTGGTGGAAAAGCACCACCACGTTCTGATTCGCTCCCGGCGAATCAGCCGAACCAGTGGCTCTCATCCACTCGCGCGCAGAAAATTACAAATCAGTGTTTAAATCTGATTCTTTTTATCTTTTATGAGAAATTTTAAATGGTAGGCGCGAGTGGATTCGAACCACCGACCCCCACCATGTCAAGGTGGTGCTCTAACCAACTGAGCTACGCGCCTGTAGACCGTTAGGACAACGATTTAAAGGAGCGGGAATAATACGGGGATGGGGGGATGCTTGCAAGTGGAAATAGTATCTGAATAGCAGAGAATTTGAGATTGCCACCTTGAATCTCCCCCGGCCCCTCTTTTTCAAAGAGGGGTGTCACAACACTTACGAGTCAATACAAGTGCCTGTTTCCCCCTTTGAAAAAGGGGGACCAAGGGGGATTATCAGCCCGGCGGCCAGTTCATCGCCCGCCCAGCCAGCAGATGCAGGTGCATATGAAATACCGTCTGCCCCGCCAGCTCATTACAGTTCATTACTGTGCGGTAGCCATCATCGGCCACCCCTTCCTGCCGGGCAATCTGCTGCGCCGCCAGATACAGCTTGCCCACCAGCTCCGCATCTGTGGCCGTCATATCATTAATGGTGGCAATATGCTTTTTGGGAATGACTAATACATGCAGTGGCGCCTGTGGGTTCAGATCCCGAAAGGCCAGCACGTCGTCGTTCTGGTAAACAATATCCGCCGGAATATCACCGGCAATAATCTTGCAGAAAATACAGTCAGACATGGCTTTGTTCACTCATTTATACGTAAATATCTATTATGCCAGAGACCTGACGGCTTTGGGTATTATCGGTGGGGATGGCCTGATTCTGCTGAAACATCTGAATAGCCTGCTGGGGGCTGACCCGGCGTTTTTCCGCCTGGGTGGAACTGCTTTGCGGCTGCTGGCCTTTATCAGGATTGGGATAGACAACCTCGGTTTGTCTATCGACGACTTCACCGGGAATAATCCGCCCGCTGGAGCTATTATCGGCGGCAGCTCTGCGGGGTGGACTCTGGGAGCGGCCCGCATCCTCGCTACGGCCACGGTCAATACCGAAGCCAAAGCCGGATACACCTGCTGCATTAAAGCCTGAAGCTGCCAGTTCCATTCACACCACCCTTTATCAGATGGGCAAAGTATAGGTGATTTTCTACCTATACGTCATAAACCGCCTGCAGGCTTTCATAAGCGGCGCGAATTTCCATAAAACGCTGCCGCTCGCCTCCCTTGTCCGGGTGATGGATATTCACCAGCCGCCGGTAGCTTTGTTGAATATCCTGCCAGCTGGCTTTCTCATCCAGCTCCAGTGTCATCAGGGACGGCAGTTGCTGGTGGTACTGACGATACTGTTTCCAGAAGCCATGTAATAGAGCATCCACATCCTGTGATGAGGTACTGTCGTAATTGTGCCAGTCTAAATAATAAGCGGATAATTTTTCATCGGCGCTGTGTGAGCTTAAGGCGGTACCGGCACTTTTATCCAGAGGGCGAATATAAATCTGCATGGCGGAGATATGTAAACACAGCCCTTCATCGAATAGCATTTCCTGTAGCTGATACAGGGCATTCATTAAATAAAAATGACGGCGAAACAGGGTGAGCTGTGCATCCTCAGACACATCATGGGGAAAGGCATGATCTCCCAGGGCTTTTATAATATCGTATTCAGTAAGCGGCTCAGTGGCGCCATTAATGATTTTTAATACGGGCAGGCAAAGTGGATTAAGGCTCTGGGCGGTGGAATCTTGCTTCATTAAATCAGGGCTCCCTGCTAAGACGCGAATAATCATATACCTTATCACATAAGTCGCTCATGGCATGTTTATCCCAGCTTCCCAGATGAATACCATAACAGCGTAAACCATATTGCCGGCGGGCATTTTGCAGTGCTTGCTGTGTGCTTTCTGCTACGGAAAATCGACCATCACTGAGCAGCACAATATCTGCCTGTTGCCAGTTTTTCTGCAGCAATAAATCCACAGTCTGTTGCATCACCTGTTCAATGCGCGTGCCACCATGAAACGAGTATTGCATCAAGTCCAGTATATTCAGCCAGGCCTGGCGGGAATCATCCAGCAACATGGATTTGATATTATCCGGGCCACTGAATAAAAACAGATAACACAGGCGTTTTTGTTGATGACAAACCCGCAGGGCTTCCAGCACTATGGCTTTGGCCAGATGCTCCGGCTCCCCTTTCATGGATGCGGAGGTATCCAGTGCAATTATCAATGGCCCCTGCTGACGATGCGTGTGTTTACCCTGTGCATCATCTTCTGTTTTCAAGGGTTCACGCACGGGTATATGTTCCGATAAAACCCCGTCCACTTCATAGCTTAATAACATGCGCTCCGCACGGCGCAAATGCCAGAGCATCTTCAGCTTCTTATGGCCCAGCATGGACAGCTCACTGGGCAACATTCGCCCCACATCATCATTACGCTCAATACCGCGCATTTCCATGGGTGCCCGTGTTGAACGATGGCTGGACAAATGCCGCACAGATGCATGCTGCTCAGTGTATAAAGGATGGGAGTCTGCTTCGCTGGCCCGTTGCTCACGGCCACGGCCCAGCTGGCGAATTATCTGCTGCAACCAGGAAGAGCGTTTAATGGTGTTATGGCATTTTAATACGGCTTTCCATTGCTGACGTCTTGCAATACCCTGGCTTAAATCAAAACCCAGTTGTCGCTCAATGGCATAATCCTTAAATAGCTTATCCAACTGACCTTGCAGATTTTTTTCTGCCACCGACTGCGGCTCTATATTCAGTGGGGTTTCAGATTTTTGTTTTGCCTTTGTTGATTGTGGCTCTGTTGATTCAGGTGTTTCTTCAAGTTCTGGTTCAGCTTGATTATCAGAAGGTTGCGGAGGCGGCTCGGGTGACTGATCATCGGGCATTAATAAAACCAGCCTGTCTTTTCCCGAACCAATAAATTGCAGAATCTGCAAACAATAATAATCACACAGTGCTGGATGATTTAAACATAGCTGATACTTGTTGCTGCTATCCAGTGCTTCAATAATGATCTGATATTCCGGATTGGCCGGCCAGTTAAATAATCGGGGCAACTGCCCTTTAAAAAGGGAGCGACGCCAGTAAAGCAGCGATTCACAACGCTGGGCAAGATTGCCTGATGGATGGGTGACTACAGCTATATAGAGATTGTCGGGCAGTTCATCCAGATCATCATAAAATGATAGTTGGCTTTGCATTGTGAAGCTGGATCTCCCGGCTGGATGTTTTTTGATACAAAGGCATAGAGTGCTTTTATACTCCCCTCTTTGAAAAAGAGGGGTTGGGAGAGATTAAAACTTTAATCCCCCTCGTTCCCCCTTTTTCAAAGGGGGATGGCTTTATACGATTTAAGTTGATGATAAGGGCAGTTCACGAAACCCCTGAATAGATTCCGCCAACTGCTGCTTTATATTCCGGGTGCTTTGCATATTCGCCTGTAACTGATTCACTGCTTCGGTAAATAAAGACGCATCCAGCCACAAATGCTGTTCTACCGACTTTTTAAACCCCTGATGCTTTTCTTCACATACATCATAAAGCTGGCTGACATCCTCAATTAACTGTTCCAGCTGACGAACCGTATTTTCAATATACTCTGGCGAATAATCCACCGAATCGGTAATGGCCTCATGCTGAATTTTATTCACCAGACGGTTCTGGGTATTGTTTACATAATTCTGCAAATCCATCCAGCGACCATCAATATGGGTTTGCTGCATAGCATCATCAAAGAACTGCTGTTCCAGTTCCTTTAAGGTATATCCTTTACCATCATTACTACGATCTTTCTGATTGGATGGGGCCAGATACAGAACTTCATTATCCCGCTCAGCCAGCTGCACCTGTTCCTTGCGAGTCGTAATCTGATTATTCTCATCCCGATACAGCTTTTGTCCATGCTCATTTTTACGGTGGGTTTTATTTTCCTGATCGGCTCTCAGTTTTTGCTGCCAGGTTTGCAGCAGCTTTTCAAAACGCTGCACATCTTCATTATTATCCAGCGCCATGGCGTCAATAAACCATTGCTGCAATAGTTCCAGCTGCTCCGGTGATTGCCAGCAGCAGTGCAGGGCCAGTGCGCAATCCCATTCACTGATAATGTCTTGCTGATTAGTTAAGGCCGCAACCTTTAATAGCTTGATAATTTTTCGCCAGCGACGATCCGAAATATAAATATCCTGCTGCTGCAAAAACTGCCGCAGGGCAACAATAATGTCACGAGCCCTGTCCGACAATTCAATCTTTGCTGCCTGCTGCTGAATATCATCCAGCTCGGCAATACTCAGTGATTCTGTCAGCTCTGAATGGATATTTTCCTGTAACTGAAGCAGTTCATTAAAGCCCTGATCGCTAACCGGGCTTAACTGATAGCGCAGCAGGAAGCGATCATACAAAGCCTCCAGACTTTCATCTTCCGGCAGTTCATTACTGGCGGCAATCACGCTGATCAGCGGAGTTTTAATACGCTCGGCCCCATTATCAAACTCCCGCTCATTCAGCAGCGTCAACAGGGCATTGAGTATGGCGCTATTGGCCTTAAAGACTTCATCAATAAAGGCAATACTGGCCTGTGGTAGATAGTTTTCCGTTAGCCGCTGATAGCGATCTTCTTCCAGGGCTTTTATGGACAGAGGGCCGAATAATTCTTCCGGTACGGAAAAACGGGTGAGCAGTCGCTCAAAATAATTTACATTGGAAAACACACGATGCAGTTTTCTGGCCAGCTCACTTTTAGCTGTACCCGGTGGCCCCAGTAATAATAAATGCTCACCACTGACTGCGGCCAATAGCGCCAGTCGTACAGAAACGGAACGTTCAATCAGGTTCTGTTCTAAATATGTGATGATTGACTGGAGCTTTGTTTTCATTTTTACCTTTTTTGTTTAACCACAGGGGACACAGAGGTTCACAGAGTTAGCGTAAGTGGTAGTGATGATTTCAAACCCATTTAATCCATGTTTTTGAGTAATGAAATATACAGCCTCTTTACAAACACACAAGCCTCTGTGAACCTCTGTGTCCTCTGTGGTTAAACTAAGGAACCTCTGATCAATTCATGAACTCACATTTCACGCTTAAAAAGCACGGTTTCTGCGTTGCGAATCTTCGCAATAGCCTGCTATTACGTGCGATTCGACGCCTTGAACCCGCGCTTTTTAAGCGCAAACTGTTTCGTCCAGAATTAACCAGAGCTTCCTTAATGCTCACCCTTAGGCTTACGCACACCTGCCAGACGATTGCCCTGTTTTTGCGGGCCACCCCGGGGAAAGATTTCATGCAAATAGCGAGTATTGCCTTTTTCCTTACCCCATTTTTTCTTGAAGTTTTTAATCATATCCCGCACCGGCGCCTGTACACCGTGCTCATCATGAAACTTGCGAATAAAATAAATCACTTCCCAGTGTTCATCCGTGAGTTCCAGACCTTCATGAGCTGCCAGCTCTCGAACATAATCTTCCGACCATGCATCTAAATCCAGCAAATAACCTTCTCCATCCAGTAATATCTCCTCACCATTGACGGTAAGTGTTTTGGTTTGCATATTGGGATAATAAATTTTACCAGCCATTTTCAATCCTAATGTATATCAGCAATCACGCCAGCCTGTACGGCATTGGCAAGCCCGGTTTCCCGGGCATGTTCTTCAAAACCTTTATTCTTCCAGAAAAAAGCACCCGGCATAGTGGTGGGCACCACCATCACATAAAACATGGCGCGACCAATTAAGGCCATAAAAACAACACTCACAGCCAGCAGCCCCCATAAGGCCAGCACTGTGATACTTTCTCCCTGATTAAAAGCCAGTACAGCCGCCAGTAATATATTAATAACTAACAGAGTATTTCTCAGTAAATAGGTTTTGCCATAGGTTGTCACCTGCTCGTAATAGGAAACCGCCCCTTCACGCCCTTTTACATTTAAATATTTTGCATGGCAGTGATGACCAAAACCTTCAACCAGCATTCCAGCCACCATGACCAGAGCAATAATCTGTAACAGACCAGCAACCGGCTGATTATTCATCAGCATATAAGGCACAAATACCAGCCCCGTAAACAGGGCACCCAGTGTTAGCATATTGCCGTAAAAGGCGGTTAATACCTGCCAGTGATTCCAGTAAGGCCGCGCTTCGATGCGATAAATTTTATGCATAAAATAAATCGCCACCGGCCCGGAAATAGCGGCTGCATAAGCAAAAAATATCGCGGCCTGTTGTGCCAGTTCAAAATCAAATAATGAAGCTAAGAAATGTGCGCCCAGACTGTTAAAAAATACCGCAATACCGGCAATTTCACGACTAACCGGTGAGTACCTTAAATTATTAAAGGCCCGATAAAAACGGTGTGGCTTGCCTAAATGCATGGTAGATAAAAACAGCGCAAAAGATTCCACAGCCAGCATAACAAACAGCATGGGCAAGTAAGCAGAAGAATCCACCAGTTGCTGCAATGCTTCTATTCCCATCAAGTTGCCCAGGAACATGAGTAAAAACGCACCTATGACCGCCTGGGATACCAGGGTAAAAATAACCAGCGGATCTTCCCGTGAACGCAGTTTTTTAAAGTTCCAGTGACGCTCCAGACCTTTCTTTTTATCCACCACCGGCTCGTATTTGCCGGACTTTTTATCCTTGTGATATTTCACCGCCATACTATCGGTGCGGGTCATTTCTTCAGGCAGCGTTCGGGTTTGCTGGAAGCGAATATTGGGGTTGGTAATATCCGTGCGGGGAAAACCGGGAATTTCGGTTTTGGCCTGTTCACGGTTTTCCGGCAGATTTTCCACTACACCAAAGTTTAAGGCATTACCCAGGCAGGCGGATACACAGGCCGGCTTTAAACCCACCTCAAGACGATCCACACACATATTACATTTGCTTACCTGACCTTTTACCGGGTCCAGTTGAGGCGCATTATATGGACACACCCAGGTGCAATAACCACAGCCAAAACAAATATCCGAATCCTGCAAAACGGCCCCATATTCCGCAAACTTGGTATAGGCACGAGTCGGACAGCCCTTTAGACATACAGGATTGTCACAATGATTACAGGCCATGGAAATATTCAGGCGTTTAAAAGCCGGGTAGGTTCCCCCTTCCACATAACCGACAGAACGAAAGGCGATGTGCGCAGGGTTATCATTTTTTTCACTACAGGCAGCTTCACATGCATGACAGCCAATGCAGTTATCCGCGGTAAAATGAAAACCGTGTTGCTTATAGCGATTGGGATTATCACCAATTGAAGCATCCCCGTTGATATTCAAACTTTTTCCCGCCAGGGGATGATTTTCATCCACCAGCTGAATCGATTTGCCATAGATGTTTTTTTCATTATGGTGTTTGTCGCTTAAAAAAGCGTATCGGGGTTCGTCGTTTCTTACTTTAAACATAGTGATGTCTTTTTAAATGTTCTGTCATCCGGGTATTGGAGTCTGACTCCGCTGCCTGAGACTTTACCTTATGGAAAACTGGATTCCCGCCTGCGCGGGAATGACAGCATCATGGTTTAAAAACTCATGCAAATATTTTTATAAAACCTGACCCTTTGCAAAAGAAGAACTGAGGGGATTCCCAAAAAACTTAGCCCCTGCCCCCTTTTTCAAAGAGAGCGCCTTAAAACTCCCGCGCTTCCAGATTACGCTGCGCCGCTTCCTTCTGATCTTCGATTTTTTCTATTCGCACGGCATTTTGTTTGAATGCCGGCTGTCGCGAATAGGGATCTAACAAGCCCAGGGTTAAACGGTTTACACAGTCATGGAAGTGGAATGGAATAAATACCATATCCCGTGGAATACGCTGGGTTAACTGCACCAGCACTACTGCATCCCCACGTTTAGAAACCACCCGCACATAGCTTTGATGTTCGATACCCAGCTCGGCGGCCGCATCCGGATTCATTTCCATATAGGGGGTTGGGCTGAATTTATTCTGGTTGCCAATTTTGCCGGTACGGGTACGGGTATGGAAATGCTCGACCACGCGACCGGAGTTTAACCAGAAAGGATAATCATCAGAGGGTCGTTCATTATTATCAATAAATGGCAGCGGAATAATTTTTGCCTTGCCATCCGGGTACTGGAATTTTCCATCCGTGTATAAACGCTGGGCGCCTTTTTCATCACCCTCGCGACAAGGCCATTGCAATCCCCGGTTGGCTTCTATTTTTTCATAGCTCATACCGGAAATATCCAGGGTACGCCCTTCCCCTTTGGACAGCTGTTTCATTTCCTCGAATACACCTTCTGCCGTATCCGGGAAATTCATTTTCAGGCCATTATCAAAACGTTTGGATAGCTGGTTAAAAATCCATAAATCCGGTTTGGAATCACCATAAGGCACAGATACATTGGTAACCCGATTTACGCGGCGCTCGGTATTGGTAAAGCAGCCGTCTTTTTCTGCCCAGATGGCAGCAGGAATATACATGTGTGCATACTGGGTGGTTTCCACATCCTGATAGGCATCCTGCACCACCAGAAAATCCAGCTTCTCCAGGGTTTTACGAATACGCGCCGTATTGGGCATGGAGGTCATGGGATTGGTGGCAATTAACCACATGCCCTTGATTTGTCCGGTTTCAATGGCGGGGAAAATATCCGTTTGAAACATGCCCCGTTGCTTGGGTAAAAACTCCGGATCTATACCCCAGAAGTCGGCAATCTCTTCCCGGTGATCCGCATTTTCCAGCGCCCGGTAACCGGGCAGGCCGGAGCAGGAAGACCACTCCCGGGTACCCATGGCATTACTCTGGCCGGTAATGGATAAACTGGTGCCGCCGGGCTTGCCGATATTGCCGGTAATTAAATTCAGATTATTAATACCCACAACCCCGTCAGAGCCGTGTGTACTTTGATTAATGCCCATGGTCCAGATTGACATGGCCTGACCGGCTTTTGCATAAAGCCGCGCCACTGTGCGAATGGTGTCTTCGTCGATGCCGCAAATTTTGGATGCGGATACA
>JALTRC010000216.1 GCA_026998145.1 Gammaproteobacteria bacterium | reverse complement strand
TTACCTTTACCCTTACCCATACGAACTTCTAAAGGCTTGGTCGAGATTGGTGTATCAGGGAAAACACGGATCCAGATTTTACCACCCCGTTTGATGTGACGCGTCATAGCACGACGAGCCGCCTCAATCTGGCGTGCAGTAACACGGCCACGGGCAGTAGCTTTTAAACCGAATTCCCCAAAGCTCACACGATTACCGTTCTGAGCCAGGCCGCGGTTACGACCTTTAAACATCTTTCTGAATTTTGTGCGTTTAGGCTGAAGCATGACTAGGCCTTACCTCCAGTCTTTTTACCCTTGGCATCAGAAGAAGCTGTTCTCTTTTCTTCAAGATCGAACACTTCACCTTTATAGATCCAGACTTTTACACCCAGGATACCGTAGGTTGTTAAGGCTTCTGCAAAACCATAATCAATATCAGCTCGCAGTGTATGGAGAGGCACACGACCTTCCATGTAGCATTCGCTACGCGCAATTTCAGCACCGTTCAAGCGGCCACCAACATTAATCTTAATGCCCTGACCACCCATACGCATGGTGTTCTGAATTGAACGCTTCATCGCACGACGGAACATAACTCGACGTTCCAGCTGCTGAGCAATACTTTCAGCAACCAGCTGCGCATCCATTTCAGGCTTACGAATTTCTTCAATATTGATTTTCACATTATTGATATGCAGACCGGCAATTTTTGCCACATCCTGGCGCAGCTTTTCAATATCTGCACCTTTCTTACCAATAACGACACCGGGGCGTGCTGTATGAACCGTAACAATCAGAGCTCGCGTTGGACGCTCAATCTGGATACGACTTACGTTTGCATTAGCCAGTTTCTTTTTCAGAAATTCACGAACTTTAATATCAGCATTCAGTAAGTTCGGATACTCTTTACTGTCGGCATACCATTTGGAATTCCAGTCAGTAGAAATACCCAGACGAATACCAATAGGATGTACTTTTTGTCCCATTCCGCGTCTCTCTCTTAACGATCCGCAACCATAACCGTAATATGGCTGGTACGTTTTAAAATACGATTAGCACGACCTTTTGCCCGCGCCTGTATGCGCTTCATGGTCGGACCTTCATCTACAAATGTACGAGATACTTTTAACTCATCAATATCCGCACCTTCATTATGCTCTGCATTAGCAATGGCTGATTCCAGTACTTTTTTTACCAGATCCGCACCTTTCTTATTACTGAACATTAATGTTTCTATGGCTTTCTCAACAGGTAGACCACGAATCTGATCAATGACCAGGCGGCACTTCTGGGGAGAAATGCGAGCAAATTTATGCTTAGCTGCAACTTCCATCATTAGCTCCTCTTACCTGGACTTCTTATCGGCCACATGGCCTTTATAAGTTCGTGTTAAGGCAAACTCACCCAGCTTGTGCCCTACCATGTTTTCATTCACCAGCACAGGTACATGCTGACGACCATTGTGTACTGCTATTGTCAGACCTACCATTTCAGGGAAAATCGTAGATCGACGCGACCATGTTTTAATAGGTCGACGATTTTTTTCTGCTACCGCTTTTTCGACTTTAGCCATCAGATGATGATCGATAAAAGGGCCTTTTTTTAATGAACGTGGCACTCGACTATCCTCAACTATTTGCGGTTACGACGACGGACAATCATATTGTCTGTACGTTTATTACTACGTGTCTTATAACCCTTGGTAGGCACACCCCACGGAGATACAGGATGACGACCACCAGAAGTACGACCTTCACCACCACCATGCGGGTGATCAACAGGGTTCATAGCAACACCACGAACGGTTGGACGAACACCACGCCAACGAGTCGCACCGGCTTTACCCAGTGAGCGCAAATTATGCTCACTGTTACTCACTTCACCAATTGTCGCACGACAATCTACATGAATTTTTCGCATCTCACCTGAACGTAAACGCAGGGTTGCATAAACACCTTCACGGGCAACCAGCTGAGCTGATGTACCGGCACTGCGTGCAATCTGCGCACCTTTACCAGGCTTCATTTCAATACAGTGAATCTGTGATCCCACTGGAATATTACGCAGCGGCAGACAGTTGCCCGCCTTGATTGGAGATGCACTACCTGAATGCAGCGTATCACCTGCGCTCACACCCTTGGGAGCAATAATATAGCGACGCTCACCGTCGGCATACTTCAGCAGCGCAATATGGGCTGTGCGATTCGGATCATATTCCAGACGCTCAACCAGAGCCGGGATACCATCTTTACTACGCTTAAAGTCAACAAGACGATAACGCTGCTTGTGACCACCACCTACGTGACGCGTGGTGATACGACCAGAATTATTACGCCCACCATTCTTGGACTTCTTTTCTACCAGCGGTCGGTAAGGTGCACCCTTGTGAAGATCTGGATTAACAACCTTAACTACAAATCGGCGACCCGGAGAAGTTGGCTTGGTTTTTACAATTGCCATCGTCTAACTGCCTTCTAGTTTGCACCAGCGAAATCTATGTCCTGACCTTCAGCCAGTGTGACATAGGCTTTACGCCAGTCCGAACGTTTACCATTGCGCTGACCAAAACGTTTGGTCTTGCCCTTAACATTCATTACTCGTACCTGAGAAACCTTCACTTCAAACAGCTGCTCAACAGCCTGCTTGATCTCAGCTTTAGTAGCCGTTGGCAGAACTTTAAAAGTCTGCTGACGATTAGCATCCGCCATCAATGTTGTTTTCTCAGAAATATGCGGCGCTAACAGCACCTGTAAAATTCTTTCCTGATTCATGCCAGCCACTCCTCAAGTGCACGTACCGCACCCACTGTCATCAGAATCTTTTCTGAACCCACCAGATCAACAGGCGACAGGCCCGCAACATCTGTGATATACACGCCCAGCAGATTTCGTGCTGACAGATACAGATTCTCGTCACCTGTTTCAGTCACAATCAATACATTATCCAGATCCAGATCAGCCAGTTTGGCCACCATAGATTTTGTCTTTGGCGCATCAACCGTAATATCTTCAACGATCAATAACCTATCCTGACGAACCAGCTCAGATAAAGCCGAGCTAATTGCCGCACGGTACATTTTTTTATTCAGCTTCACAGAGTGATCACGAGGAACCGCTGCAAATGTTTTACCACCGCTACGCCAGATAGGGCTACGACTTGTACCTGCACGGGCACGACCCGTACCTTTCTGACGCCATGGCTTAGCACCACCACCACTGACATCTGAACGACTCTTCTGCGCTTTTGTACCCGCACGGGCACCAGCCAGATAAGAGACTACAGCCTGGTGTACAAGACCCTCGTTAAAGTCACGACCAAACACGGCGTCTGATACAGAAACTTTATCGCTTGCTTTATGTAATTGAAGATCCATATGAATCCAAACCTCTACCAATTAACCTTTCGCTTTAACAGCAGGACGCACGATCACGTCACTACCTTTAGCACCAGGCACAGAACCCTTAATCAACAGAAGACCGCGGTCTTCATCAACACGAACCAGCTCAAGCTTCTGAACTGTACGACGCTTGTCGCCCATATGGCCCGCCATTTTCTTACCCTTAAATACGCGACCCGGTGTCTGACACATACCGATCGAACCCGGCGCACGGTGAGATATAGAGTTACCGTGAGTCGCATCCTGCATAGCAAAGTTCCAGCGCTTAACGCCACCGGCAAAACCCTTACCAATCGACCTACCCGTCACATCGATTTTCTGACCCGGCTCAAAAATACTCACCGTCAGCTCAGCACCCGCTTCAAAAGACTCTTCTGAACCTTCTGTGCGGAACTCCCACAAACCGCGACCCGCTTCAACACCGGCCTTGGCATAATGACCAGCAGCCGTTTTATTTACCCGTGAAGCACGACGCTCACCTGTCGTAACCTGAATGGCCTCATAGCCATCAGACTCAAGAGTCTTAACCTGAGTAATTCGATTAGGCGCCACTTCCACAACAGTGACCGGAATGGATACGCCATCTTCAGTGAAGATTCGTGTCATTCCACATTTTTTACCGACTAAACCGATGGTCATGTCTATATCCCGAATTTCGTAACAAAGAGAAGCCCGAAAGCTTCTTTTTTAATAATCTTGTGTCTCAATAAAACTTGGGACAACCATTCAATGTTGTCCCAAGCGAGCCGCGCATTCTAACATGATTTTTTTCATGCCACCACATTATATCGTGATGTTTTTAGAATTTAATTCAGCTTGATCTGAACATCCACACCTGCAGCCAGGTTCAGCTTCATTAAAGCATCAACTGTCTTGCCAGTAGGGCTTAAAATTTCCAGCAAGCGCTTATGGGTACGCAACTCATACTGGTCTCGCGCATCTTTATTGACATGCGGTGAAATCAATATGGTGAAACGCTCTTTTTTAGTGGGCAGAGGGATAGGACCCTGAACCCGAGCGCCTGTACGCTTGGCTGTTTCTACTATCTCGGCCGCTGAACGATCAACCAGACGGTGATCGAAAGATTTCAGGCGGATACGGATTTTTTGATTATCTGCTGACATATTTTTTACTCAATAATCTTACTAACAACGCCCGCACCCACTGTACGACCGCCTTCACGGATCGCAAAGCGCAGACCTTCTTCCATCGCTATCTTGGCAATCAGGGTAACTGTCATTTTGACGTTATCACCCGGCA